>NZ_JBFAJO010000125.1:0-13786 GCF_040655255.1 Kitasatospora sp. NPDC050463 | reverse complement strand
GGACCTGTGACTCCGCCAGTGCCCTGGCCACCAAGAAGAACCAGGTCTGGCGCCTGACCGGCAAGAGCTGAACCACCACAGGGTCGGGCCCGGGCGGCAACCCGGCGCCCGACCCCGTCCAGAGCCTTTCGCCGGCCGGGGTAGCCGATATACGCCACTGGACGAGCAGCAGTTTCAGCAGGCCAGGTCAGTTGCAAGCGGTTTCCTCGGAGTCGTCGTTGAGACAGCGGCCACGGCCTGGAGTGACGGTGGTCGTGGCGGTTGATGGGCGGCTGCCGCCGTCTGTCTCTTCCTGTGCTTCCTGTGCGGCTTCAGCCGCCCGGCCACTGCGGGGCGGTGTGCGGCCGGAAGCATGTGACGGTTCGCGCCATCGAGGTGGAGAGGGAGCCCGGGCGTGTCACCGGGTCACGGGGGCGCCGGGTCCGGTGAGACGGTGCGACCGCGTCTCGGCGAAAAACTATTGAGACGGACGGCAACCTTTTCGCTCCGGGTGGCCACTAAGGGGTGTACCGACGAGGGCGAGCCGTGGTCAGCGGCGCTACGTCCTCTGTGTCAACACCCGATCGGAGCCCCACGTGTCACCACACGACCCGAAATCCGCCGAGCAGCCGATGCCTCGGGAGCGCACGCCCCGCCGTAGCCGGATGCTCCGGCATCTTGCTGTGGGGGCGGTGGCGGTGCTCGCCGCCTCGGCCGGTGTCGGTGCCCTGGCGCCCAGCGCGGGCGCCGCGCCGACCGTCGGCATCAGTGTGGATGCCGGTACCTCCCTGGGCACGGTGCCCAGCAGTGGTGCCGGCCTCAATCTGGGCTTCGGCGACGAGCACATGGGGGACGCCAATGTGACCTCGCTGATGAAGGCCGCGGGAGTTCGGCAGCTGCGCTATCCCGGCGGTTCCGGCGCGGACGACTACCACTGGAAGACCCACACCGCCGGCGACGGCAAGGGCTGGATCCCCTCCAACACCAACTTCGACCGCTTCATGGACATCGCGAAGAAGGTCGGCGCCCAGCCGATCCTGACCGCGAACTACGGTTCCGGCACCGTCCAGGAGGCCGCCGACTGGGTCAAGTACTCCAACGTCGACAAGGGTTACGGCGTTAAGTACTGGGAGATCGGCAACGAGGTCTACGGCAACGGGCACTATGGCGACGGCAAGGGCTGGGAGCGTGACGATCACGCCGACAAGAGCCCGACGGCGTACGCGAAGAACCTGATCGCCTACGCGCAGGCGATGAAGGCCGTGGACCCGACGGTGAAGATCGGAGCGGTGCTCACCACCCCCGGCGGCTGGCCGGACAAGGAGAAGGCTCCCGGTGACACCGCCGACTGGAACAACACGGTGCTCTCCATCGCGGGAAGCTCGATCGACTTCGTCATCGTCCACTGGTATCCGGGCGGCACCACCACGGCCGACCTGCTGAACACCCCCTCCCGGATCGCCGGTACCACGTCCGAGCTGCGCTCGCTGATCGCCAAGTACGCGGGCTCGCGCGCCGCTTCGGTGGAGATCGCGGTCACCGAGACCGACGGCGTCGGCTCGCCCGCCTTGACCAGCCAGGCCGCGGCCCTGTTCGCGCCGGACACCTACATGACCTGGTTCGAGCAGGGTGCCACCCACGTGGACTGGTGGAACCTGCACAACGGCACGGACCAAGCACCCACCACCGTCTACGGCGAGACCGACTACCAGGACGGGGGCATTCTCTCCGCCGGAACCTGCGCCGGGGGGAAGTGCCAACCGCCGCGCGACACGCCCTTCTCCACCTACTGGGGCATCCGCTCGCTGACCGCACTGGCGCAGCCCGGCGACACCATGGTCAAGTCGTCCTCGGGCGACTCGTCGGTTGCTGTGCACGCGGTGCGGAGCGGCAACGGCGGTCTGAACGTCATGTTGATCAACAAGAGCCCGCAGAACGCGGCGCAGGTGTCGCTCTCGTACGCCGGATTCACCCCGGCCGCAGGGGCGGTCACGACCGTTTCGTACGCCCAGGGAGACACCGCCCTGACGACGGCGGAGCGGGGCACGGCGGTCGCACAGACGCTGCCGCCGTACTCGATCACGACTCTTCAGCTGAAGCCCGCGTCGGGGACCACCGGCGCTGACAAGCCGTCGCCCCTCCCCACGCCGACCGCCGCCACGCCGACCGCCGCCACGCCGGTTGTCTCCGCCTCCGGCACGATTGGTACCCGTGCACAGGCGGAGAAGGGCGCGCCCGTCGGCCACCCGAGCCCGAGCCCCAGCCCGAGCCCGAGCAGCACGTCCGGCGGCCTGGCTGCCACCGGGACGAGCGACGCTGTCACGTACAGCGCCGTCGGTGGCCTGCTGGCCGTCGCTGTCGGAAGCGTCCTGGTGCTTCGCGGACGTCGCCGCAAGGCTCTGCACGGGAAGTGAGACCGCGTGAGTGACTGACGGCCCGGCGCGCACGCCACCCACCCGTGGCGGGCCCGCCGGGCCGTTGGCCTCCGCGCCGGCGTCGGCGCGCGCCGCTGTCGACCAGGGCGTGACAGTACGGCGCGGTCAGGGCTACACCCTGCGCGTCACCGCCGTCCCCGCGGTGCACCGCCAGCTCCTCGCCCACTGCCAGCCGCTCGACGGCGCCCAGGGCGTCGCGGGTCCCGGCCCAGCGCAAGGCCCCGCCGCGAGTGCGAAAACCGCGTCAGCACCCTCGCGCCGATCGAACCATGATCGTTCTCACCGCGTCAGAAGCTAGAACAAGCCGCTTCCGGGCCGGCCTCCTGGCGCTTGCCCTCCTTGGCCCCACCGGCGTCGACGGCCATCGTTCGGTGGCGCAGTCGCGCGGTGCCCCCTGGTGCGCGGGCTGCAGTCCCAATGAGACGAGGGTGGTGCGCCAGGACCATGGTCTGGCACACCACCCTCGCACCGCCGGAAGCCGGTGGACGTCCGGCGCTGCCGCCGACGGACCTGCGCTCTCAAGGCGCGGGCACGGCACCGATCTGCTGCATCACCCCGAGGAGGTCGGGCTGGCCCCGCTCCTTGATGATCTTTCCGTCGGCCAGGTAGTAGAAGTTCATGGCCTGGACCGAGATGGTCTTTCCGCTGGCCGGGATTCCGAAGAACTCGCCCTGATGCGTTCCGCGCATGGTGAACCGGGCGGCCACCGTGTCGCCCTCGGTGACGGTCTCTTCCAGAGTCCACCGGACATCCGGGAACCCCGCGCGCATCATCGCGATCAGCTCCAGGTAGCCCTCAGGGCCCCGCAGCGGTTCCGCGTGGCTCGGCGCATGAAACTCGGCATCGGGTGCGATGACCTCACGGGCAAGGTCCTCGTCAGCTGTGTTGATGAACTCGACGAAGCGACTCATCACGGATTCGGTGGATTGCGGCGACATGTCCGTCCGCCTCTCTCTTCTTGCACTGCCCCTCGCAACGAGCGAGCGGAAGTACCACAGTACATCGATTCGATGTGTGCATCGAATCGATGTACGTGTGGGACGATAGGGACATGCTTGACCTAGCGATACTGGGCTTCCTGGCCGAGCGGCCCTTGCCCGGACATGAACTGCGCCGCCGACTCTCGGAGCTGACGGGCTACACCCGGCCGGTCAGCGACGGCAGTCTGTACCCGGCGATCAAGCGTCTCGCCGCGGCGGGCCTGCTGGAACGGCGCGCGGACCCGGCCGCGGGCCCGGCCCGCTACACACTGAGCGTGACCGACGCCGGGCGCACCGACCTGCTGAAGCGGCTGCGCGCGCCCGCCGACCACGAGATCAGCGACTTCACGCGGTTCTTCACCGTACTGGCGTTCCTGTCCCTCCTGCCGGACGTCGCCGAACAGCACGCGGTGCTGCGGCGGCGACTGGAGTTCCTGGAGGAGCCGGCGAGCTTCTTCTACGACGGCGACCGGCCGCTGCGTGCCGAGGACATGGCCGACCCCTACCGGCGCGGCATGCTGCTGACCGCCCGCGCCATCAGTAGCGCCGAACGGGCCTGGTTGCACCAGGTTCTGGACGGTGACGAGCCAGTCACCGCGCGCACCGAGACAGACCCCTCTACGCTCGGACGACCTGTGCGCTGACCAGCCCCGGAGGTAACCGCTCATGCTTGCGTCCTGGTACGACCGACAGGGCCCCGCCGCCGACGTGCTACGCGTCGGCGAGATGCCCGACCCCACCCCCGGCCCCGGCGAGGTCCGCGTCCGCGTCACCGTCTCCGGTGTCAACCCCGGCGACACCAAGAAGCGGCGCGGCTGGCTCGGCTCCTCGATGCCCTACCCACGGGTGATCCCGCACAGCGACGCCGCCGGAGTCGTCGACGCCGCGGGCGAGGGAGTCGACGAGCGCAGGGTCGGACAGCGGGTGTGGATCTACGGCGCCCAGTCCTACCGGCCCTTCGGCACGGCCGCCCAGTACACCGTCGTACCCGCCGATCTGGCTGTTCCGCTGCCCGACCACCTCAGCGACGAAGTCGGCGCGGCCCTGGGCATCCCCGGCATCACCGCCCACCGCGCCGTGTTCGCCGACGGACCGGTCGACGGCAAGCTCGTGCTGGTGCACGGCGTTCTGGGCGGGGTCGGCTCCCTGGCCGCGCAGCTCGCCCGCTGGGGCGGGGCCAGGGTGATCGCCACTGTCCGGCACGGCGCCGATCTCGCACAGGTCGATCCGGCTGTCGTGTCCCACGCCGTGGCCCTGGACCACGGGAACCCGGCGGCGGCGATCCGCGCGTACGCGCCCGAGGGCGTGCACCGGATCATCGAGGTATCCCTGTCCGACAACGCAGACCTCGACAACGCCGTGGTCGCGAACGGCGCGGTCATCGCCGCCTACGCGACGAGCGCGGACCGGACCGAGATCCCCTTCTGGCCGCTGCTGTTCAACAACGTCATCCTGCGCCTGATCGGCAGCGACGACTTCCCCGAAGAGGCGAAACGCCGGGCAGCACGCGATCTGACCGCCGCGGCCGCCGTGGGCGCCCTGACCGTCGAAGTCGGCGACCGTTACGAACTGGCGGACATCGCCAAGGCCCACGACCGCGTCGACGCCGGCAGCCGCGGCCGCGTCCTGGTCACCCTCCCCCAGTGACCCCGCCTGTCGTTCACCACGCCCACGGGTGCGCCCCCTGATCAGCCGAGGCAGCAGCCGAGCGGTACCAGGGGCGCGCGACGTTCTCAGCCGAGACAAGACCTGAGTGTGCCTCCTATGACAGAACCTCTGATTTCGCGTTGACCTGCGAGATCAGGAAGGCGACCCCAGATCGCGGTCGTCACCGCACGGCGCGGATGCTCGCCGCCATCGTCGGCCTCGCGGTCGCAGAGTCTCGGGCCCACCGCTCGCGGGCCGACCAGCGCCGAGACAGGCACTGGCTCCCACAGCGCGACGGCCGCCTGCCAGTCAGCGACGTACGAAGCGGACAGCTCCCTCCCACCACCGTGCCGCCGGCACAGCGACCTGGCCACCCTCGTACCGCCGCGGCTCACCACAGGGTGGGAACACCTCAACTTCCCCTGCGGTGATCGTCGAACGGGCACCCGCTCGCCGATCACCGCCCTTCGTCCATGACCGCGATGCCGACCAGACTCAGCCGATGGGCTGTCCGTTCCTGCCGGGCCACGAAATGCCGTCTCGTGCAAGGGGCGTGGCGTCTCGGCACTCCCCACCGACTCTTCCACGTGAACGCTGTGCACCGGGCTCTGATCACATCGCTGGACAGCGGTCGGTGTCCGCTGTCATCCAACCGAGTCGTCCCGGCGCGAGCGGCAGGGCCACCCGGCAGGTGCTGCTGGCCCGTACGTCGGCAGGCATGGACGAAGCGGCTGAGTGAGTTCCTGCGGGGCTCCGGTACCGGACGACGTGTTTCGGCGGACCAGGTACCCGCTCGGTGACAGTGTTGCCGTAGGCCTACGGCTTTCCGTCCCGGTGTCGCGGGAGGACGATGACCGCCTTGCCGGCGCTGAGGTCGATGGCTGAGCGGGGCGGCGCGCCGTCGCTCTCCTCGTCCCGCAGCATCGTCGCCGCGGCGCGCTCGTCCAGTTCGTACTCCTTGTTCCCGTTGACCGAGGTGGTGAATACGTCGAACGCGACATTCGACAGGGAACGTGCCTCCCGCCGCCGGCGAAGCCGCTCGGGTACGAAGCTGAAGGCCGTGAATCGGCGGAACAGCGTCTCCAGCCCGACGAAAGCGATCACCAGGACCGCGAGGCCGGGAAAGGACACCGCAAAGAACGTCGCCACAACCGTCAGCCTTCCACCCCGACGGGGCACTTGCCGCCCCGTCCCCTCCGCCGCGTCATCGTTGGACGAACGGCCTTCCTGCTCCGGGGGTTCCCACCGACGCAGCCCCCAGCACGTCGACGTCGAACGGGCACGGCTGCCGCAGGCCCAATAGCGCGCGGACATGCGGAACCCTCCGGGGTCGTAAGTGATGCGCCCGACCGTACTGTCGAAGGCGTCCCGCGGGAAGCACCTCCATGACATCGGCTGGTCCGGAAATGGATCTCGGGGCTGGTTGTCGCGGCCGTAGTAGGGCCGGGCCCGGGTTCAGAGGTCGGTCTGTGTGCTGTCGTAGCCCTGGAACGCGGCGATCGCCAGCCCGGAGGCCGCCCGGCACCACTGGGTCTTCTCCTGCTCAGAGCGCCCGTCAGTAGGCCTCGCCAACTTCGGCGAGCTCCGCCGCTGCACCGAGCGACGAAGAGCGCCCGTCGAGTTCTTCATCGCCCTGCGGGCCGGCGCCGAGGTCACCGTCCACGACCCCGCCGCGATGGAGAACGCCCACAGGGCCTACCCCCAGCTCGAATACGCCGACGACCCCACCCAGGCCGTCACCGGCGCCGGGCTGCTGCTGCACCTGACCGACTGGCCCCAGGACTCCGACGCCGACCCGGGAGACCTGCACGGCCACATCGCCGTCCCCGAGGTCATCGACGCGCGAGGCACCCTCAACGCGAACAGCTGGCGCGAGGCCGGCTGGACCTTCCGCGCCCTCGGCCGCCCCTGACCGCACCGGCCTCACGGCACGCCCACATCCTCCCGGTTCGGCTGCCGCACGCGCGCACGGCGGCCGGGGCGGGGCGGCCGGGGGTGGCCGGGGGGTTAACCCCACCCGGGGGACGGGGGTGAGCATGATCGTCTTGGGTGGCCGTGCCCGGACATGCTGGCTCCGGCACATACCAATGGTCTCCCGACGATTCACAGGAGTTGGCCCATGAGTGAGCAGGCATCGCCGAGGTTGCGTTCTTCCGCGCGGCGACGGGACGGGCGCCGGCGCGCAGCCGTGACGGCCGCGGTCGCGGTGGCCGTCGGCGTCATGACGGCGGGTGTCCTGGCGCCGACCGCGGCCCTCGCCTCCGCCAGGCCGGACGGCGTCCAGCAGGGCCTGAACGTCCTGGTGCGCGACGACGGCGTGCCCGCCGTACTCGCCAGTGTCACCGACCGGGGCGGCCGTGCCCGCAACTACACCGCGGGCGTGGCCGACCCGGCCACCGGCGCGAAGGTGCCGGTCGACGGCCAGGTGCGGATCGGCAGCAACACCAAGGTGTTCACCGCGGTGGTCGTCCTGCAACTCGTCGGCGAGGGCAAGATCGGCCTGGACACCCCGGTCGACACCTACCTGCCGGGCCTGGTGCGCGGGGACGGCATCGACGGACGCAACATCACCGTCCGCCAGCTCCTGCAGCACACCAGCGGACTGCCCGAGTACCTGGCCTCTCCGCAGCTGAGCGACATCACCGCAGCCCAGCACCGGTACTTCGAGCCCCGCGACCTCATCGACATGGCCCTGGCGCAGAAGGCCGAATTCGCCCCCGGCACGAAGTGGGCGTACAACAACACGGGCTACGTGCTGGCCGGCCTGATCGTCCAGAAGGTCACCGGTCGGCCCATCGGCGAGGAGATCACCCGCCGCGTCATCGACCGCATCGGGCTGCGCCACACCTACTTCCCCGCCCCCGGCGACCAGGGCATCCGCGAACCCCACCCCCAGGGCTACTACCGGACCGACGCCGGCGCTCCGCTGCGCGACTTCACGGAGATGGACCCCTCCTGGACCTGGGCGGCGGGCCAGATGATCTCCACCGACTCCGACCTCAACCGGTTCTACGGCGCGCTGCTGGGCGGTGACCTCCTTCCTGAGGCCCAGCTCGCCCAGATGCGCACCACCGTCCCCACCACCGAGCTGGGCCCCGGCATCAGCTACGGGCTCGGGCTCGCGAGCATGCCGCTGCCATGCGGCGACGGCGTGTACTGGGGACACAGCGGCGGCATCCCCGGGTACAAGACCCGGGCCGGTGCCACCGAGGGCGGCCGGCGCGCCGCCAGCGTCGCGGCGACCGTCGAGTCCTCCGACGCTGCGGTCGCCAAGCACCTCGACAGCGTCATGACCACGGCCTTGTGCCGCTGAGCGGCACCCCGGGGGGCTACGCGGAGCACTGGCCGTGGAGGAGGAGGGGGAGGCTGCGGTTGGCGAGGGCTTGCCCAACAGGCGGAAGCACGTGCCTTAGTGATCGATTCAGAATGAGGTTCGTAGGCGGCGGAGACAGCTGAGGCTGCCAGCTGTTTCGAGCGGGACCGTGGACGCCTTGGGTCTACCGCAGCGCGGCGGCGACCAGTCCTTCGAGGGCCTCGCGCGGTACTTCGCCGCCGTTCACCAGTCGATCGAAGACCAGTCCGTCGATGCAGGTCAGCAGAGTGTGAGTGCGGTTCTCGACGTCGCTTACGCCATGCTTGGCGAGGAACAGCCGGACGGCCTTGCGGCCGGCGTTCTCGCGGGGCGCGAGGATCTCGCGCAGTTCTTTGTCGCGCACGCTCTCCACGGCGCAAGCGTGGCGGGCGAGCGAGCGTCGGCGGCCCTCGCCGGTGAGCCGCTGTCGGGTGAGCGTCACCATGCCGTCCACCAGTTCCTCGACGGTACGCAGGGGTGGAAGCTCGTCGGCCGTCGTGTGCAGTTCCGCCTGGTCGAGTTGGACCAGGCGGGCGACGAGTCCGGTCAGCAGGGCGGCGCGGGTGCGGAAGTAGGCCGAGGTGGTGCCGGGCGGCATGGCTGCTCTGCGGTCGACCGCGCGGTGGGTCAGGCCGCGCATCCCTTCTTCGGCGAGGACGTCGAGAGCTGCGTCTGCGAGGAGGGTGCGCCGGTCGGAAGCCATGCCCCCTTTCTACACCCGTAGAGGCGCACGATAGAGTCCGCTTCTACGGATGTAGAAGAACGGGGGTTCGGTCATGGGCAACACGGCAGTGGTGGTCGGAGGCGGAATAGGCGGGCTGGCCGCCGCAATAGGCCTGCACCGCATTGGCTGGGACGTGACGGTCCTTGAGCGGTCGTCACTGGTTGAGGACGCGGGGGCAGGCATTTCATTGGCTGCCAACGGCCTGCGGGCATTGGACGAGCTCGGGGTCGGCGGGGCGATTCGGGACGCGTCGCGAGGCCAGTACAGCGGCGGCACCCGGACACCCCGGGGCGGCTGGCTGGCCCGGATGGACGGATCAGCACTGGAGAAGGCAGTGGGCACACCGATCATGGGCATCCCCCGCTCCACCTTGCACCGACTGCTACGCGAAGCCTTGCCCGCCGGGTCACTGGCGATCGGCTCCGAGGCGGCAACGGTCGAGCAGGCCGGTTCGGGGCCGGTTCGCGTCGGCTGCAACACCACGACCCTGCAGGCCGATCTGGTGGTGGCGGCCGACGGTATCGGCAGCACAGTCCGCAACCAACTCTTCCCAGACCACCCCGGCCCGGTCCACAGCGGCTCGACGGTGCTGCGCGGGATCACCGAGCACGCCGTCGATCTGCGTACCGACTTCGAGCTGACCTGGGGCCGAGGCGCGGAGTTCGGACACATCGCATTCCTGGACGGGAGGGCCGAGTGGCACGCCGTCCTCAGCCTCCCCGCCGGAACGCGGTTCGCCGACCCCCTGACCGAACTGCGCCGACGATTCCACACCTGGCACGCCCCGATCCCCGCTCTACTCCACGCGACCCGACCCGAGGCCGTGCTGCATCACGACGTGAACGAACTCCGCACGCCTCTCCCCTCATACGCGGTCGGGCGGATCGCGCTGCTCGGCGACGCGGCCCATGCGATGACCCCCAACCTGGGACAGGGCGCCTGCCAGGCATTGGAGGACGCGGTCACTCTGGCGGCCGCCCTGGATGCCGAGTCCACCGTCGAGACCGCGCTCGCCCGCTACGACGCCGAGCGCCGGCCGCGGAGCCAGGCCGTCGCGGTGGCCGCCCGGCAGGCCGGGAAAATGGGCCAGCAACTGTCCCACCCGCTGGCCGTCGCCCTGCGGAACACGGCGATGCGACTGACACCGTCCCGGGTCGCCATACATATGATCCTGCGTCACCACGCCTGGGTCCCGCCGTCGCTGAACTGATATGGCTCCCGTCCGCCACCTCACAGGCACCTTCTGAGCCAAGTCAAGCTGCGGGTCTTGCCGTTGGCGGTCACGGTGGGCAAGGTTTCCGGATGCGTACTGATCTTGTTCCGGACGACCTGTGGGAGCGTACCGCCGCTTGCTGTGGAAGCGCGGCATCAAACCAATGATCGCCCGACGCGGCGTCGCCCACGGTTCCGGTTTGGGCAAAGTGCGCTGGGTGGTCGAGCGCGCCTTCGCCTGGCTGCACCAGTTCAAGCGACTACGCATCCGCTACGAACGACGCGCCGACCTCCACCAGGGCCTGCTTGAACTGGCCTGCAGCCTCATATGTCTCCGCCGCCTACGAACGGCATTCTGAGCGGTCTGGGCGGCCGCCGTCGTTCACGACCTGGACGATCTGCTGGCCAGGCTCGACCAGCACACCGCCGACCGACACGAAGAATCCTCCGTCGCGCCAGCAGCTTGATCAACCCCCGAAGGACTTCCGGAGCCGACCACTTAGTCGTCCGGACGACGCGGGGCACCGCGCACTCACAAGTCGACAAGCACTGGATCAGGTGAGTATCGACCTGGAGTGCAAGACCTCGATCGAGGGCTACCTAGCGGCTGAGCGCCGCGAGGATCAGGCGGCGTGGTAGCAGACGTGCGGCGAGGGCGAACAGCGAGTTCGCCGGTCCGGGGACGACGGTGTGGCGGGTGCGCCGGTCGAGGGCGCGCAGCGCGGTGGTGACCACCGCCTCCGGCGTCCGGATCAGGGCTGCCGGGACGTCCTGGTTGTGCCGCGCCGCGGATTCGGTCGCGGTCGGGCCGGGGCAGAGGGCCATGACGTGGACGCCGCGTGGTCGTTGCTCGTGCCAGAGAGCCTCGGAGAAGGTGGTGACGAAGGCTTTGCCGGCGCTGTAGACGGCGAGGCCGGGGGTCGGGGCGTAGCCGAGGGTGGACGAGATGTTGATCAGGGCGTCGCCGTCGCGGGCCTGGGTGAGGAAGGTGTGGGCCAGGGTGACGACGGCTTCGCAGTTGAGGCGCAGGGCGGCGACGGCCTCTGGTGCCGGGGTGCGGTGGAATAGGCCGTGGTGCGCGACGCCGGCGTTGTTGATCAGGAGGTTGACGTGGTGTCGTGCGAGGTCCTCGGTGATCCGGGCCAGCCCGTCGGGGGTGGTCAGATCGGCGGCCAGGTGGCGGTGGCGCGGTCCGAGTTCGTCGGTGAGGGCGCGCAACCGCTCCTGGTCGCGGCCCACGGCGGTGACGGTCCAGCCCTCGGCGGCGAGCCGACGGGCGAAGGCGCGGCCGATCCCGGTGCCGGCCCCGGTGACCAGGGCGTGGCGGGTGGTCACTTCTCGGCCCTTGGGACGGTACCGGGCGCGAGGAGGAAGGACCCCTTCTCCATCACCGACTGGCGCTGGGTGTTCTGGAAGGCGGCGATCCGCCACCCGCCGTCGTCCTCGCGGACCAGGGTGTACGTCTGTACCTTGGTCAGTTCGTCGGGCCGGCTGCCGGTGTAGGTGTCGCCGCGGCTGGTGACCAGGGCCGCGTCGGGCCCGAGGAAGCGGATTCCGAGGATGGAGTCGGCCAGTCGGGTGCCCTTGAGGAAGCCACCGAGCAGGGCGCGGTGGGCCTCGGTGATGTCCTGGCGTCCCTGGTAGTGGGTGCCCAGGTAGGTGGTGTAGGTGGCGTCCTGGGTGAAGAGCCGGCCGTAGGCGTCGGCATCGCCGTCGCCCCAGGCACTGGTCAGCGCGGACAGGGTCCCGCAGACGGCGTCGCGGTCGCCGGGGCCGGTGGCCGTCACGTCGGTGCAGGCGGCGCTACCGGTGACCTTGACGTCGGAGGTGGCGGACAGCCAGAGGTAGCCGCCGCCGGCCGTCAGACCGAGCACCAGGGCGGTGGCGACGAGGGCCCGCTTGACGGTCCGTCGGCGGGAGCGGCCGGAGCGGGATGCGGTCGGTGTTGCGGGCGGCGTTGCGGGCGGCGTTGCGGTCGGCAGGGTGATCCGGTCGGTGGACATACGACGTCTCCGTAAGGTCGGGTCGGAACTGCGGGTGCGGGTGCGGGACATGGAGGCGTCAGTGCTGTGCGGCCGGGACCAGGCCGGGGGCAAGCCGGTAGGAGACGGCCTCCATCAGCGGCCGGCGCTTGGTGTTCTGGAAGGCGGCGATCCGCCACTCGCCGTCGTCCTCGCGGACCAGGGTGTAGGTCTGGATCTTGCTGAGCCTTTCGGGCCGCTTGCCCTTGTAGGTGTCGCCGCGGCCGTTCACCACGGCCACGCCGGGTACCGGGAACCTGATGTCGAGAACGGCGTCGGCCAGCCTGGTGCCCTTGGCGAAGCCGCCGAAGAGGGCGCGGTGACT
This sequence comes from Kitasatospora sp. NPDC050463, assembly GCF_040655255.1. Lineage (NCBI taxonomy): Bacteria > Bacillati > Actinomycetota > Actinomycetes > Kitasatosporales > Streptomycetaceae > Kitasatospora > Kitasatospora sp. NPDC050463. Next base: position 1,111 of record NZ_JBFAJO010000125.1, on the reverse strand, counting down.
TTCGACGATGTCGCGACGCCCCTGGTAGTAGGTGCCGACGTACGAGATGTAGGTGGCGTCCTCGGTGAACAGCGCACCGTACCCTTCGGCGTCCTGGCGCCCCCAGGCATCGATCAGCCGGTTCAGCACGGCCTGGACGGCGGCGGTGGCGCCGGACTCGCTGGTGGACTGCATGACGGACCACTCCCCATTAGTTAGACTGGAGCAGACGCTGCTCAGGTGCAGTATCTGCATGCGTGCAGGTATTAATGTAGAAGGAGACCCGGAGAATGGCAACAGGCGATGGCACGGACGCGCACACGGTCTTCCGGCAGTACCTGGACGCCGTCGGTCTCCAGGGGCTGGCCAGCGCAGAGGCGGCGGGGCTGCACACCTCGGAGTGGTACGCCCTCAGCCTGATCACCCTGGAGGGGAGCCTGTCCTCCGGCGAGCTGTCCGCCCGCACCGGGCTGACCACCGGGGCGACGACCCGCCTCATCGACCGCCTCGAACGGGCCGGCTACGCCCGCCGCGTCGCCGACCCGACGGACCGCCGCCGGGTCATCGTGGAGCCCGTACCGGAAGCGCTGAACCGGATCGAGGACGTCGTCGGCCCGGCCCGGAGACACATCGCCGCAGTGATCGGCAGCTACCCGCCGGAGCAGCAGGCCGTGCTCTTCGACTACTTCGCGCGCGCCGCGCCCGCCTTCCGCGCAGCCACCGAGGAGATCCGCAGCCAGACCGCACCCCGGCGCGCCAGGTCCCGCCCCGGGACCCAGGCCTGAGGCCCGCCCTCGAACGGGCCGGGACGGTCCTGCGACGCCGCACTCAACCAGCACCCGGCTGACCCCGGCCGGATTGAATTCGATTGTGAAGAAAAGTAGTTGGCGATCTGGAATGCCGTCTGGCTCTGTTCACTTCTAGTGTCCTGCGCCGGAGATCCGTCGGCAGAAGCGGGCGAGGGAGTCGAGGATCTCATCGGCGGTCTTGGTCCAGGTGAACGGGGTGGGGTCCTCGTTCCAGTTCTTGATCCAGTTACGGATGTCGCGTTCGAGGGCCTGGACGTTCTTGTGGGATCCGCGGCGGATCATCTGGTCGGTGAGGAAGCCGAACCAGCGCTCGACCTGGTTGA
>NZ_JBFAJO010000124.1:0-13870 GCF_040655255.1 Kitasatospora sp. NPDC050463 | reverse complement strand
GGCGACCATCTCGTCCTCATTGCTCACACCCAGTACCTGCACGACCGTCAGCATAGGATCGAACTCGGTGGGTGCCGCAGCCTGCCGCACGTCATCTCGTCCACAGGTCTTGACTATTGCTCCCGATCTGCGGGTGGTCGCCGCGATCCTCTGCGCGTCCTGGCCGTTCAGCCGCGAAGTCCTTGAGCCGGACTCCCAAGATGCGGTGAGCAGGCACGTCCAGGCCCTCGGCGCAGGGGCTCGCCGGGTTCACGACAGCCCTCCGTAGGACTCCGCCGCGGCGGCCGGGCTGCTGACCCCCGCCGTCCGCCTGCTTGATGAGCCTGATCTGCACGTACTTGTCGTCCATGCCCGAGCAGGCCGGCCCGGCAGCGCAAGCAGAGCCCCGTGGGTCCCCGTCTTCGAGCGGAGCGAGTCTGCCTGCTCGGACGGGTTCCGGCAGGCGACGGCGCCCGTGACCCGCACCTACCGGCGCACCGGCACGCGCGGAGCCGGATCCCTCAACCCCGGGGCGGCTACCGCCCCGAACACATTCCCGCGTTCCTGGAGCAGAGCTGGTACGACCGCCACCTCGCACCGCTCCAGCCCGGTTCGCACGCCAACCTGCTGCGTCGCCTCGGCGCGGGTCTTCCTTGTCCAATGGTCGATGGGCGGCTCCATGGGCGATGCGGCCAACCTCCTCGGGATCAGCCCAAAGGGAGGCCAGTATGCGTCCACCGTCGGGGTCTACCGCTGGCTCGAAGAGCAAGGGGCCGCCCGCTTCACCACCGTGCTGCAGGATCTGGCCCAGGAACTGGATGTCGCCCCCACCCTGACCGACTACCAGTACCGCCGGTTTGTCCTCCGGAACTGGTGCCTGTCCCTGGACCTCTGGAAGGAGATCACCGAGAACCTCCCTCCCGTTCCCGGTCCATTCCAACCGATCATGGACGACCGGAAACGGCAGGAGGCATCCGCTTTCGTCTGGGCCAACGTCACTCAGGGTGAGCCTCGCTTCGCGCCACGACCGATCGAATCAACTCAACCAGATCCGGTTCGCAACACGTGGCTCCAGCGACGCAGCAGCACCTGGGCCAAACTCACTCGCCCAGACCCAATGGCCCACTACGCAGCCCTGCGCGACCTTCTGCTTCAACCCGCCGAGCATCTCACTCGCGAGATCGACAGCGCTCCGGATACTGCCCGGCTTCAACTCCCATGACGATCTTGTGGATGTCGGCCGACCGCCGAACCCAGCTCATCCCGGGAGTGAGGATGCCTCACCAATCGCGGTGAGCAGTTGGAAAGGCAGCTCCCGATCCGCCTGGCCGATGGCCAGTGCAAGCCATCGGCCAGAGGACGGTGGCTGCCACAGCCGCATGCTGCCAGCGACGTTACACAGGAAGCCGAGAGGCTCTGGGGTCATGAACTCAGGGTCTGGATTGTCGAACCCGAGATACGGCCACAGATCCACCGTCGTGGGACTGCCCCAACGAGCGGTCAGAACGACAGCCAGCGCCTCGAGATCGAGTTCCAGCTCCTTCTCGGCCGCCTCGACGATCTCCTCACTGCGGTCATCCCAGAAGTCCTGGCTCTCCCGGAGCACGGCCACGTGATGTCCAGGCCCACCCCATCCACCGCCTATCCCCGGCTTACCGTCCTGCTCGGGGAACGGCAGGGCACTCAGTTCATCAATGATCGACAGCTGGGCTTCGGTGAAACCCGTCGAACGGTGCTGGCTCGCCATGAGCGAAGCCTAACTTGATCTTTAACCAGGGAGCTCGAACGGCCCGTCGAACTTGATCACTCGTATTGGTAACTGCCGTACGTAGGAGCGGCCTTCGTCTGATCCTGTGCTCCGACCAAGGAATGCACATGATCAAGACGAAGGCCGTGGGGATGAGTGTGGTGCACGACGGCGCCGACAGGGATGCGTTCGCTGAACTGTCACGCTTCCGAGGTGAGGTCTACTCCTGCTTGACCCGGCGTGGGGACGCGCTGTTCGAGCTGGCCGAAGCGGTGCTGTGTGCCGACGGGCCGGTCCGGTCGCTGGTGGAGCTCTCGCTGGTGGGCGAGTACCGCCGCGGACACGGCGGGCTCTACGCCGGCCTGGCCCGCGGCCGGATCGATGCCGATCGGATGCGGCGGGCGCTTGCGGAGGTGCCATTTGCCACGAGCGGCCGACGGCCGGCTGGTGCTGGCCGTCGACATCACGTGCTGGCTGAGGCCTGACGCCCACACCTCACCCGAACGGATCCTCTGTCACATCCTACGGGCGGGGCAAGGACCAGCACATCCCTGTTCCGGGCTGGCCCTACTCGGTCATCGTTGCCCTGGAGAGCGGCCGCAGCCCGTGGACCGCGCCTCTGGACGCGCGCCGCCTGGCGCCGGGCGACGACGCCGCAACCGTCACCGCACAGCAGTTGCGCGAGCTGGTCCAACGTCTCGTCGACGCCGGGCAGTGGCGAGCGGGCGACCCGGACGTGCTCGTCGTCGCGGACGCCGGTTACGACGTTCCCCGCCTTGCCTTCCTCCTCAAGGACCTGCCCGTGCAGGTCCTGGGGCGGATGCGCTCGGACCGTGTCCTGCGCAGAGCCTGTCCTCCCCGCTTGCCCGGCACCACGGGACGACCGCCCAGGCACGGTGGCGAGTTCGCCTTCAACGACCCTGCCACCTGGGGCACCCCCGACACCCGGACCATCACCGAGACACGCCTCTACGGCACTGCCACCGCTCGGTCCTGGGACCGCCTGCACCCCCGGCTGACCCACCGGTCCTCCTGGGTCGCCCAGACCGGCACCCTGCCGGTGGTCGAGGGCACCGTGATCCGCCTGGAGGTCGACCACCTGCCCAGCGGCGCGATCCCGAAGCCCGTCTGGTTGTGGTGGTCCGGCACCGACGCCACCGAACCCGACACCCACATGCTCTGGCAGGTGTTCTTGCGCCGCTTCGACATCGAGCACACGTTCCGGCTGTTCAAGCAGACCCTGGGCTGGACCTGCCCGAAGATCCGCACGCCCGAGGCCGCCGACCGCTGGACCTGGCTGATCCTCGCCGCCTACACCCAACTCCGCCTCGCACGGGCCCTCGCAGCCGACCTCCGGCGCCCCTGGGAGAGGCCCGCCGAGCCGAACAAACTCACCCCGGCCCGGGTCCGGCGAGGATTCCGGCACCTCCGCGGCAAGGCCGCCTGCCCAGCCGGTGCACCGAAACCAAGCCGACCGGGACCAGGACGGCCACCCGGCCGCAAGAACACCCAGCCGACTCCGCGCCATGACGTCCACACCGTCGGCAAAACGGACGCCGCAAAGCGCCCGGCGAAGAGAAACCAACAGGTCAGCAACCCACGACGCCGCCGCACAGGTTAAAGATCAAGTTAGAAGAGCAGGAATAGTCCGGCGACTCGGTCGGCGGTGGTCAGCGTGTCGTCGTGGAGGAGTCTGCGGGCGTTGTCCCAGCGGGCCCTCGGAGTCATGGGGGCCCACGGGGCCCTGCCCAGCGCTCGGCGCCGAAGGTCAGCCCCTTTGCCAGCCGGTTCTTGATCACCCAGCGGATGAAGGGGCCGGCCCGGTAGCTGAGGTCCTCGCGAGCTTTCCACTGCTCCAGGTCGGGCTGGGTGCAGGTGGAGAGGGTCAGGCCTCTTCCGGACAGCCAGTCCAGGAAGGACGGCAAGGTCTACCACTGCCTGAACACCCTGAAGTCGTTCGACGCCTGGGGCACACCGCGGCTTTCTACGGAATGCCCCGGGCGGCGGCCTGCAGGAGTGGCTCGAGAGGGCGCTCAAGCCCGCCGAACTCGGCACCAAGGACTACAAGATCAACGTCCTCATCGAGGAGAAGTACCTCGAGGTCGTCGACGATGACCAGTGCGTGGTGACACCTACCAGCGCCTGACGGTCAGGCACGCCGTCCCCCCGGGGGAGCCACCGAGACCCTCGGCCCATCGCACCCCGGGGGGACGGCACCGGGCGCCGAAGCCGGCTTACCTCTGATCTGCGGTGTGCTCGTAGCGCCGAGCCGACGTGAATCGACGGTGCTCGCGACGGTGAAGGTCACACCGCCAGCCAACCCCGGGTATCACCACCTGGTGATCCAACAGGACCGCACCCCTCGACGCCTGGGGCGGGGGCGGCCCCGGAAGGCCCGGTGGCCCGCTCGGTGTCAACGGGCTTGCCACCGGGTGGGTTGGGCGGCTTGTTGGTCGCGGGGGCCGGGCGATGCGGTTCCCGCAGGGTGTCGCGTAGCGGCGGGCTCCCGCAGGCTCCGACCGCGCCGCAGGGCTACTTCTTGTTGAGGGAGGTGTGGTTCCACCAGCCCTGGCGTCCCGCGGTGAACGAAACCGTGCGTTCGCCGATCCTCCCCTCGTAGCGGGTGCCGGTGGTCAGCGGGCTCCTGGGGGCGGCGCCGTGCGGGTCCTTGACCGAGGGCACGGTGAGCGTGGCGGCGGGGGCGAGGTCGGAGGGCTGGAAGCCCTGGGGGTCGAGGGTGGTGATGACTTCGTCCCAGTTCGGGGCGCCGGCCAGTTTGTGCGCGAGGTGGACCTCGTCGTCCCGGCCGAAGACCAGCTGGGTCACGTAATCGGGGTAGCCGGCTTCGGGGTCGAGCGGCCGGTAGTGCACGACGTCCGCCTTGTGGCAGCCGGCGTCGGTGGCGTCGAAGATGCGGGTGAAGTCCCGTTCGCCCTGGGCGTCGACAGTGACCCGCTCCAGCTCGACCGGCAGCGAGGTGCGCGTGCCTTCGGTGATCCCGCTCAGCGGCCAGTGTCCTTCGGAGAACAGCGAGTAGTAGACCTGCTGGTCCTCGTGCGCGGCGAGGTCCGTCAGGTAGGTCTCACGCAGGGCGTCGGCCAGCTCGAAGGTGGTGATCATCTGGAAGGCGTGGAGACCGACGTAGTACAGGCCCAGGTGGTAGCTGAAGATCGTCTTCTTGCCGATCAGCAGAAAGCGGTGGCCGTGCCGACCGGCGGCGTCGGCGCTGAGGGTGTCGGGCAGGGGTTCGGTGCTCATGCGGGGACCTCCTGGAGTGCGGGGGTGGGGGTGTGTCGGCGCTGCCAGAACGGCCGGTCGGGCCAGCGGTGTTCGGCGGCGTAGTGGTGGCGGTGGTTGCGCAGGTAGACGGCGTGGACCTCGGCGACGGCGCGGGCGTAGCCGGCGAGAGCGTCAGGGGCACCGTCCAGGTGGGCGTGCACGGCCCGGCCGGCGCTCAGGCCGGTGAACAGGGCGGTGAGGATGCCCTGCGAGGACAGCGGGTCGAACGCGACGGCGGCGTCCCCGGCGGCGGTCCAGCCGTCGCCGTGCACGCTGACGAGGCGGGCGGTGTGGGCGGGTGCGCGCCGGGGCACGGTGTCCGGGGGCCACGGGTGGGGCCCGGTGAGCGGGCTGATGTGCCGGGTGGCCGCGAGGGCGGTCGGCAGGGCGGTCCGGGCGGCGGGCAGGTCGGCGTCGGTGTACCAGGCGAGCAGGCGGCGGCCGGCGGGCAGCGGCGCCGTGTACCACCAGCCGTCGGGCGCCGCCTCGACCGTGGTGGTGGTGTCGGTGCGCTCCGGTGCGGGGCCGAGGGTCAGGTGGACGGCGACCAGGCGGTCCCTCACCAGCCGCCGGGCCCCGCAGGCGGTGGCGACGGCGGCCCGGCGGCCGGTGGCGTCCACGATCCACCGGCAGCGGACGGTGCCCCGGCCGCGCAGTTCGACCGTCCACCCGCCGTCGGCGCTGCGGGCCAGGGGCCGGACCGCCGACCCGGTGGCGAGCCGCGCGCCCTGCTCCTGGGCGTGCTCGCGCAACCGCCGGTCGAACAGTTCCCGGTCGAGGTGCCAGCCGTGGCCGTGCGGGTCGAGGATGCTGTCCACCGAGGCGAGCTCGGGGCCGCCCCACGCGGACCGGTTGGCCAGGCACGCGACGTGGCCCTCGCTCAGGGCTCCGTCAGCGCCGAGGTCGCGCAGCAGCACCCGGGCGGCGGCCGGCAGCGCCTCGCCGACCGGGGCCGGTCCGCGCCCGGCGTCGGCCAGCAGCACCGTCCGGCCGGCCCGGACCAGGGCGACGGCAGCGGCCGCACCCGCCGGGCCCGCGCCCGCCACGACCACGTCGACGCGGGGGCCGCGGGCCGGGGCGGGTGCGGCCGGCCTCACGCGGCGCCGTCCGCGGGACGGGCGCCGCCGCCGTTGGCGGACTCCTCACCGAACGGGTCGAGCTTGTCGATGTAGCCGACCGTGATCTCCTCGGCGCTGTAGCCGGTCCGCTCGACGACGCCCCCGAGCACGCCGCTGTAGGCCGCGGCGTCCAGCGCGGTCGACTCCGGGACGTGCACGGTCACCAGGTTGCGGTTCGGCGAGACGCCCTCCAGCGGGAAGCCGGGCACGGACTCGACCTGGACCACGTCGGGGAAACGGCCGTCGCCCACCGTGTAGCGCCGGGTCTCCACGATGCCGAAGTGGTGCCACTGCACGGCCGCTTGGGCCAGCTGCTGCTTGTACTCGCCGTGCAGGCCCCGCAGCCAGGAGGCCCGACGGGCGAACGCGTCCTGGCGGTCGTCCTCCGAACCAGCGCCGCCGCCTTCTTTGTTGACGATCCGGAAGTCCTCCTCGGTAAGCACGTGATTGGGCACCCGCGCGGGCCAGAAGGTCGGCAGGTGGGGGTCGTAGCGGCCCTTGGGCAGGGCGTTGGACTCGTAGCCGGAGCGGCAGCTCGCGGTGTCGGTCTGCCACGGGATCGCCATCCAGCGGGTCAGGCCGCCCGGCGGCTGGGCGTGCAGCGGGCCGTCCGCGCCGAGGGCCCGCTCGGCGGTCAACTGCGGGCCGTAGTCGGGCTCCGGGTCGTTCTCGGCGCGGTGCAGGATCCGGAACGGCTCCTGGTACATGCTGGTGTGCCGGATCGGCCAGGTGACCTCGCAGCCGGGGTGGAAGGCGTCGGCGAGGCAGAAGTCCAGTGCCGCGCGGTCCAGCAGGCCGGGCTGCTCGGCGACCGGGGCGTCCTCCAGGCGGGCGGGGAAGTCAGGGATCGCGGCGGTGCTGAAATCACCCGCGGCCCACTTCTCCAACTGCTCGATCTGGGTGTCGGACAGCGTCATGTACTGCAGCTTGGACTTGGGCTTGCTTGCCATGCCGTCGCCGTAGAACCACGGCCAGGGCTGCGGGGACAGCCCGTCGCGTTCGTAGTCGCGCATCGCGGTGTACACCTGCCGGCGCAGCTCGCGGTTGCGCTCCGCCCTGCTGGAAAGGCGCTCCAGCAGGGCGGGGGCCATGAAGTCCTCCGGGCCGCCGAAGCCGTGGTGGGTGGCGTACCCCTTGTTGACCCACTGGAGTTCGCAGAAGCGGTGCAGGATCGGCTTGATGTCCCGCTCGAACGACACCTCCTCGGTCGCCCCGACCGGCCGCTCGGGCCGGAAGACGTCCTGCAACAGGTCCCACAGGGTGCGCGGGGTCTTCACCTCGGGGGCGTAGTTGGGCGGACCGACCACCACCCAGGCGCCCTTGACCTCGACGTCCGCACCGTTCAGCCGCAGGGACGCGGTGACCGGGCCGTCGGAGGTGTCGTCGTACCAGCCGTCGTTGTTGCCGAAGGACTTCAGCTCCTCGCCGCCGGGGGAGGCGGAGGTGCCGCTGCCGCCGAGGACGACCAGCCGCCCCTCCTCGTCGGTCTGCATCCGGCCCAGCGGGACGGGGACGTTGAAGCAGGTGCCGCCCGTGAACTCCACGACCTGTTTACTGCCGGGGACCAGGGTCTTGCGACCGGGGTCGATGATCAGGTGGGAGCGCTTGGCGTCGTCGGTCTTGCCGTTGCGGCGCAGGGAGGCCTTGTCCTTCATCTCGGGGATGTCGAGGGCGAGGTCGAAGTTGTACCAGGCCGCCTTGCGGTTGGCCACGTGCACGGCCCACTTGACCTCCACCCCGGCCTCGGACGGCTTCACCTCCCGCACCACCCGGCCCTGGGCGTCGTAGCCGTAGATCCGGAACCGGGCGGCCTGACGCTTGATCGCGCCGGCCGCGTCCTTGTAGAAACCGACCGGCGCTGGTGGGGGCGCGGGCGTCTCGGGGCCGTAGAACCAGCCGTCCTCGGCGCTGCTGTTGCCGACGCGGGCCACCCCGATCGCGGGGTGGATCTTCGCGTAGGCGATCTCGTCAGTCATCGAGCTCTCGTGTCCTTTCCTGGACAAGGGGGTAGGGCCCGTGCGGGCCGCCGCAGGCAGCCCGCACAGGTTGTTTGCCGCTCGTCACGTAGAGTGCGTACGACGGGCATCGACCCTGTCACCGCCACCCGCAGCGGGGCGGGCCAGTCGGCTCGGTGGCCGGCGGGCGACGAGAGCCGCCAGCCATGACCACGCCGCGGATCCAGAGATCACCCAGGGCGGCAAAAGCGCGGCTGCCCGGCCCTCCGCAACGAGCATGGTGCGCCCCTTCCGAACTAGGTCGCACTCGAAGGAATGGCTCGACACGCCGATCCCCGAAACCCTGGCTCGGTGAACTCACCCAATTGCCCGGGACATGAAGACCGCCACTGCGCACGACGCATCGAACACGCCACGCACCCGAACACGTTCACCACCCGGCACCCACCGGACCTCACCGCCACCACGGCACACCGACTCGCCGCCGCAGCCGAGACCTCCAGATACGGCACCGCCCACCTCCCCCTCGAGGCCCCACCCCCCGTCGGACGGGCTTGCGGGTCGGAACAGCATCCAGGCCCCTCCGGGGCCAGCAGCCGTGGTGGCGTGCCCGTGGCGCCCGTGGTGATGCCTGCCTACTGCTGGCACGGTCACTGGGAAAGGCCTCGGGAATGACGGGCGAGAGAGCCTGGAGACGGCCGACAGCGTCCTCAGCTTCCCTGTGCTGCTCGGGACCCTGCTCCGGCCTGCTCGGCTCCCGCCCATCCTCGCCAGGAGTCCCAGCCAGGGACGGAACTGAGGGCGTCCGAGTGCCCGGGGCGGGAGTCTCTTCACCTCGGCCACCGACGGCCGGGACCGCGGACCACGCGGAGCGCGGCGGGCAACAGCCGCACCGGCGTTCATGGCCACCGACGAGCACCAGGTGGCACACCAGGACTGGTAGTCGGACCACGCCAGGTTCGAGGCCGGGTTGGACTGGGCGCGGGTTGGGCGAAGGGCCACGGCGGGTCGTTGGCGGCGCCGGCGCGTGCCTCGGTCGGCGGATACGCGCTCGGCACCTGGTTGCCGGAGCTGCGGGAGTCGGCCCAGGTGCCGGCCGGAGAGCGGGGAGCGGTGTCGCCGGAGCGCCGCAGGGCGCTGGAGGAGATCGCCCCGTGGTGGTGCCCGGCCTGGCCGATCACCTGGCAGCGCGCGTACGCGACCGCCCGGCAGTGGTGGCTGGAGTGCGACGGCCGGGTCGACTGGGCGCAGCTGGCCCAGGAGACGGCGTACGAGGGTGAGCAGCTCGGCCGCTGGTCCCAGGCACAGCGGGCCGGCTGGCCCGACCTGGAGGCCGATCAGCGCGACCTGCTGACGGCGATCGGCATCGAGGCCGACCCCGAGCTGGTGGCCGCGAAGGCCGCGGCCGAGGCGAAGCCGACGCTCTCCCGCGGGGACCGGTTCGTGCAGGGCCTCGCTGCAGAGCCCGAAATTCACACGCGGGAGTCTAATGACTGATGATCAAGAACGCGGTCCCTATCTGCCGCGATCCGGTGGCGCCGCACGACCGTGACGCCAATTCTCGTGAGCATCCGCAGCGTCCAAGATCGCCAGCTGCTGCCGAACCTGCTGATCAAACGCTGTTGCGTCATCTGAACGACGCCAAGCAGCAGCGCTGCGCGCGGCTGTGACCTACACCGGTGAGTTCGGCGGGACGAAACTCACCGACCGCCCGAAGCGGCACTTGCCGATCACCGAGCGGCCAACCCATCACGCGGTACGACGAGCCCGACCGCTGTGCATGACGCAGAGGCGTTGGTTGCGGATCGAAACCGTCCGCGACGACTGCTCGCCGTCGTTCCGCAACGAACTCCAGCAAGGGGTCTGGCGCCGCTTCTCCCCCGCAGTCCAGCAGCCGGTCGAAGCCAGCGGCCCGGTGATCCCCGTCCGCCAACGCGGCTACCTGCCCGAACACATCCCTCAGCAGCTCCCGCGCGAGTGGATCGAGATCCTCCTGGACAACGGGGCACCGCTCGGCCTCGGAGGTGTCCTCAGCCGTTTCCGCCGCATCGCGGCGATCCAGCTCGTCCAAGCCGCGGACGGCATCAGCGCCACCGGCGCCTCACGGCTCCTTGGCTTTCCCTCAAGCCGGCCGCGGCCCGGCCACCTGGGCCTCACACCCAAACCGGAGAACCCCTGGACCCGGATGCACGTCAACGAGCGGCTGCCGGAGGCGTTCGAGGCCCTCGCCCGGCACATCGCCGGCCAGTCCCATCCCGTCGACTACCACGAGCGGCGCCAGTTATCTGGGGCGCTCAGGAGCCGTAAGGCACGGAAGGCACGTGGGCCTGATCGGTCCGTACCCTTAGTGGCTGTTGTCGTTCCGATCTTGAGGGGCGTTGATCGAACTGGCGTCCTGAGTCGGACAAGCTGCCTGTCGGCCGTGAGCCGATCCTTTGGGGGCGGGGCATGAGCCCGGTAGGGATGGGGCCTCCCCGCATGGCGCCTTGGGCACGATCGAGCCAGCGGAAACGGTGTTCGGTATCCAACTCGCTTGTCCGGGTGGGAGTATGCGCGCGGGGCATGTGGTCCTGGTGCGGGCCGGGTACGACGTCTGGGGGACGGGATGATCACTGGGCTGGTGGTGGAGGACGGCGGGTTCGAGCTGGTCGTCGGGGGTGCGGGGCTGGGCCCGCGCAGGCCGCTTCGGGACGGTGACGCCGACTGGCTGGCCGGGGTGGCGGGCCGGTACGTGGACGCGGTGCGGGGCAGTTCCCGGCGGGAGGTGCTGCTCGCACTGGGGCGGGAGCTGTACGGGTGGCTGGACGGGGAGCGCCGCTGGCTGCGGCAGTTGCTGGAGGAGGCTTCAGCGCCGCTGCTGTTCGAGGTGCGGGGGCCGAGGAGGCCGTCGGGGGCGGAGTGGGCGCTGTTGCGGGCGCCGTTCGAGCTGCTGGCCGCTCCCGAGGGCGGGTTCCTGGTCGAGGAGCCGGAGCAGTTCGCGGTGGTGCGACGCCTGGGCCGTCCGGGTCCGGCGGATGCCCTGGACGACCGGCGGCTGGGGGTCGCGTTCATGGCCTCCTCGCCCCGGGGCCAGCATGAGCTCGACTACGAGGCGGAGGAGTTGGCGGTCCTCGGGGCGGTCGGGGAGACCGGTCTGGACCTGGTGGTCGAGGACTCGGGCAACCCCGAGCGGCTGGGGGCCCGGCTGGCGGAGCTGGGCGGGATGCCGGTGGTCCACCTGTCGTGCCACGGGCTGCACAACTGGCGCGAGAGCCCTGGGGATCGCCCCACACCGGTGCTGCTGCTGGAGGACGACCTGGGGCAGGGGCGCCCGACCAGCGCGAGGGAGCTGGTGGGCCTGCTGACGCCCCCGCCGCGGCTGGCGTTCGTGTCGGCCTGCCTGACGGCCACCGGCGCGGACATGGCCGGGCACCTGCCCGCCGGCGCCGGACGTCGCGGCGCGGAGGGCGCCGGGGCGGGGGCGGTGGTGGCGCACTCGCTGGCCACGGAGCTGGTGGCCGCCGGGATCCCCGCGGTGATCGGCTGGGACGGCTCGGTCGGCGACCGTGCCGCCACCCTGTTCGCCGAGCACCTCTACGCCCGGCTCGGCCGCCGCGTCACCGTGGCGGAGGCGGTGGCGGCCGCCCGCCGCGAACTGCTGGAGTCCCCCGACGAGCACGTGCGCGCCGACTGGCACCTGGCACGACTGTGGCTGGGGCCCGCGGGTGGCGGCCCGCTGGTCGCGGGAACCGTGAAGCGCCGGATGGCACCCGCACATCACGCCACCACGACGTTCCTGGGCAGCAAGCACGACGTCCGGGTCGCGGCAGCCGAGATGTTCGTCGGCCGACGCCCCGAACTCCAGCAGTCCCTGCGGGCCCTGCGCGGCCGACAGAAGGGTGGCGTGCTGCTCCACGGGCAGGGCAGGCTGGGCAAGTCGAGCCTGGCTGCCCGGATCGCCGACCGCCTCCCCGACCGGGCCGCGGTCGTCTTTGGCGACTACACCCGCACGGCAGTCCTCGACGCCGTCGCCACCGCCGTCGAACCGATCCCCGATGCCCGCGACCTGCTCAGGGACCGGCGCGCCGACGTCCGCGAACACCCCGACCGCTTCAGAGCACTCCTGGTCGACCTGCTGACCGGACCCTGCGCCCAGGTGCAGGGAACCCGCCGGCCCCTGCTGCTGGTCATCGACGACCTTGAACAGGTCCTCACCCACGACCCCCACGGCCCGCACCGGCTCCACGACGGGGCCGCCGAGGTACTCGCCGACGTCATCTCCGCGTTCGACCCGGCCACCACCGACAGCCGACTCGTCCTCACCAGCCGCTACACCTTCACCCTCGACGGCCTGGAGAGCCGCCTGGAGGCCGTCCAACTCCAACCGCTGTCCCCCGCCGCCCGGCACAAACTCCGCCGCCGCCAGCAGGACCTGGCCACCACCCAGAACCACGCCCCGGACACCGAAGCGGCCCGGCGGGCCGAGCTGGCCCGGCGCGCCATGGACGTCAGCCGCGGCAACCCCGGACTGCAGGATTTGATCGGGCTGCGCCTGGTCTACGGCGAGCAGGTCGACCCGGCCCGGGCAGAGGCCGCCATCGCGGCGATGGAGAACTACCTGCGCCAGGGTGCTCCGGCCGGCGATCCCGACCTGTCCGCGTTCCTGGAGAACCTGGCCCTGGACACCCTCCTCGATCAGGCCGGGCCCGCCCACCGGGACCTGCTGCGGGCCTGCACCCTTTTCGCCCTCCCCGTCCCGCAACCCGTAGTCGACACCCTCGCCGAAGCGGTCGGCGGATCGGCGAACCGCCTGCGCGGCCTGGGCCTGCTGGACGCCTTCCCGGACGACTACCACCGCCCCACGACCGCCGTGGCCGTCAACGCCCTCGCCGCCGGACGCCTGACCCCCCTCGGCCCCGACGAGCACACCACCCTGGCCGCCCTCGCCGTCGAACCCCTCCACACCCACTGGGGCGGAATCGCACCCCGCACCCCCCGCAGCAACGACCAGGACCTCCAGCTGACCCGCCTCGCCGTGGCCGCCGACCGCCCCGCCGTCACCGCCGACTGCGCCACCGCGGCCGTAAGGGGCCTGCACGAGGGCTCGGCCTCCGCCGCCGCCGCACTCGGCCAGCGTGCCATCGACCTCCTCGACCGCCACCACCACCCCGTCCCCCTCCACCTGCTGCGCGCCGTCGCCGAAGCGGCTGCCACCAGGGGCGACGGCGATCGGGCCGACGCCCTGCTGGACCGCGCCGTCCGGCAGATCCAGGCTGACCCCCAGCACACCGACCCGGCAGACCACGCGGCAGTGCTCCACGACCACGCCACCGCCTGATCACCCTTGGTGAAACCGGACAGGCCGAGATCCTGCTCCACCAGGCCCAACAGCTGTTCACCGATCTCGGCGACACCCGCTCCGCCGCGATGACTTGGGGGAAGATCGCGGACGTCCTGCAGCAGCGCGGAGAGCTAGAAAAGGCCCTGCGGATCCGCCGCGATGTCCAGCTGCCGGCCTTCGAGCAGATCGGCGACACCCGCTCCACCGCAGTCTCCTGGGGGCAGATCGCGGATGTCCTGCAGCAGCGCGGTGAGGTGGAGGAGGCCCTGCGGATCCGCCGCGAGGTCGAACTGCCGGAGTACGAGCGGATCGGCGACACCCGCTCCGCCACGGTCACTTGGGGGAAGATCGCGGACGTCCTGCAGCAGCGCGGAGAGCTAGTGTCCTGCGCCGGAGATCCGTCGGCAGAAGCGGGCGAGGGAGTCGAGGATCTCATCGGCGGTCTTGGTCCAGGTGAACGGGGTGGGGTCCT
>NZ_JBFAJO010000123.1:0-14564 GCF_040655255.1 Kitasatospora sp. NPDC050463 | reverse complement strand
CGTCGGCGGCGCATCCACCGCCGACGGCGCGGCGGTCAACCAGTGGACCTGCCACGGCGGCACGAACCAGCAGTTCACGCTACGGCCGGTCACCGACGACGACTACCAGCTCGTCGCGGTGCACAGCGGCAAGTGCGTGGACGTCAGCGGAATCTCCACCGCCGCCGGAGCACTGGTCCACCAGTGGACCTGTGACTCCGCCAGTGCCCTGGCCACCAAGAAGAACCAGGTCTGGCGCCTGACCGGCAAGAGCTGAACCACCACAGGGTCGGGCCCGGGCCGGCAACCCGGCGCCCGACCCCGTCCAGAGCCTTTCGCCGGCCGGGGTAGCCGATCAGACCGATCGTGCTCTCCAAGAGGGCGTTGTCGTAGGCGTCGCCGACCGAGCCGATGGACGCCGCGATGCCATCAAGATCACTGGAAGAGTCCAGCCAACTGCCGCCCGCACCGAAGCGCATGAGCGCTCACATCTGCCCCGCCAACCACTTCGACAGGACGGGATTCTGATGACGCCCCAGTAACGGGACGGTTTCGGCGTGGTGCTTGACGACCTCTCATGCCCCATGGTTTCCTCCCTGCAGCACGCCGGATGTTCGACTTTCAAGTTGTGAGCGCTAACAATGCGCCGCAGATCCGGTGCGCCCCACCCCGCAGGGGTCACGCCTTGCCGCCGCCTCAGACGTGCCGTGCCCGGTCCGCACGCACCGAGAAGGACCGATCCCTGCCCAAGTCGCCCCTAGGAGGGTGCAGATGAACGCGCTCGGTACAGCTCCGCGAAGCTCGATACGGCGAGGATGGCGGCCTCGGATCGCCGCCCTGCTCTCGATGGTCTTCGTGGCCGGCTTCCTGGCCATGGTGAACCCGTCGTCCGCCTCGGCGGCTTCGGTCGACACCGGCAAGTGGTACGTGCTGGTCAACCGCAACAGCGGCAAGGCGCTGGACGACTACAACTTCGCCACCGCCAACGGTTCGCCCGTCGTCCAGTGGACCCGGACGAGCAACGAAGCCCAGCAGTGGCGCTTCCTGGACTCCGGCAGCGGCTACTACCGCCTGCAGAACCGTAACTCCGGCAAGGTCCTGGACAACTACAACTGGTCCTCGGCCGACGGCACCGACGTCGTCCAGTGGAGCGACCTCAACGCGACCAACCAGCAGTTCCGTCTCGCCGACTCCCCCGACGGCTACGTCCGCCTCCTGAACCGCCACAGCAGCAAGGCCCTCGAGGTCCAGAGCGCCTCCACCGCCGACGGTGGCAAGATCGTCCAGTACGCCGACTGGGGCGGCAGCAACCAGCAGTGGCAACTCGTCCCCGTCGCCGACGTCTCCACCGGCACATGCGCTCTTCCGACGACCTACCGCTGGACCTCGACCGGCCCGCTGGCGGAGCCGGCGAACGGGCAGCTCGCGCTGAAGGACTTCACCACCGTGAAGTACAACGGCAAGAACCTGGTCTACGCGACCACCTCCAACGGAACGTCGTGGGGCTCGACGGCGTTCAGCCCCTTCGCGAACTGGTCGGACATGGGAGCGGCCACCCAGACCGGGATGAACCAGCCCGCGGTGGCGCCCGAACTGTTCTACTTCGCGCCCAAGAACGTCTGGGTGATGGTGTCCCAGTGGAGTCAGTGGCCGCTCTACTACCGCACGTCCAGCGACCCCACCAACCCCAACGGCTGGTCCGCCGCACAGCCGCTGTTCACCGGCAGCCTCCCAGAGGGCCCCGGGGCCCGGAGGGACGCCCCGATCGACCCGACCATGATCGCCGACGACCAGAACATGTACCTGTTCTTCGCCGGTGACAATGGCAAGATCTACCGGGCGAGCATGCCGATCGGGAACTTCCCCGGCAGCTTCGGCTCGTCGTACACGACGGTCATGAGTGACACGGAGCAGCTTCTGTTCGAGGCGCCGGAGGTCTACAAGGTCAAGGGCCAGAACCAGTACCTCATGATCGTTGAGGCGCAGGGTACGAACCGCTACTTCCGCTCGTTCACCGCCCCCAGCCTGAACGGTCCGTGGACAGTCCAGGCCGGCAGCGAGAGCAGCCCCTTCGCGGGCCAGGCCAACAGCGGTTCCACCTGGGCCCAGGGCGTCAGCCACGGTGACCTGGTCCGCGACAATCCTGACCAGACCATGACCATCGATCCCTGCAACCTGCAGTTCCTCTACCAGGGCCTTCTCAAAAACGTCCCGGCGGGCACCGAATACCTGGACCTGCCGTACCGGCCGGGCCTGCTCACCCTGCAGCGCTGAGCAGCCTGCTCCACGGTGATCACGATGAGGAACCCCGGCCGCACATCGGCTGGGGTTCCTCATCCTCGGTCCCGGGCCCAGTGCGTTTGCCGTACTGGAGGCCGGGTGGTGCATCACGATCGCCGAAGGCGCGAGGTGGGGCGGTAGCGCTCGCCGCCTTCGAGTGCACCAGTTAGGAGTGCAGCAGCCTGGACGTTACCGGTGAAAGCCGCCATCACCTGCGCCGTTGTCAGTTCGATCACGCCCCCGAACCTGCTGGGCAGGCAACCGCAAGATCACCACCACCCGAGGCGCCGGCTTCGTCAAGAACGGCGACGCCTGGAACCTCCTCCACCGGTCTCCGATCAGCCCTCCGAGACGTGGAGGGAGACCGTCGCCAGCCGCCAGCGCCGCGGCCTGCCGAACGCCAACCAAGGCCGCTGCGGCTACTACCGCTGCGCCACCTGCCCGCCCAAGAGGCGCGGTGTTCAGCTGGAGACCTGCCCGATCTGCCGGGCCGGCGTTCCTCCGAGTCGACCACCTCGGGCCGCGGCTGCGGGACGCCTACGAGCGCGTCGCCGCCACCTGGCTCCCGTCCGCGCGCCCGTCACGTCGGCGGGGCAACAGATACGCCGTCATGTCATCTCGTCCTACGACTTCGCTCGCCTGGGTGAAGAATCGTCACTTGGGTCCGGTGCCCGATCGTGATGCATCAAGAATTGGGGCCGGCCCGGGGCGTGCGGACGTCCCCGAGCGGAGTTCGGGCCGGGGCAGTCCTGGCTCGAATGGCCCCAAAGGAGAGACCGACCATGCGAGATGAAGCCATTCAGCGTGCCGCGCTGGTGTTCAAGCTGTTCGACGCCAACGGGAACGGGGTGCTCGACACCGAGGACTTCGACCTGATGAGCGAGCGGGTGTTGGCCGTCGCCACCGACTCGGCGCAGCAGGACCGCCAGGCGTTGGCCGACAGCCTGCGCCGCTACTGGGACGTGCTGGTGGGGGTGCTGGACGCCAATGGTGACGGCGTGATCAGCCCGCGGGAGTTCGAGGCATCGGTGCTCGACCCCGAGCGCTTCGCGCCGACCGCCGCCGCGTTCGCCGACGCTCTCGCCGCCCTCGGCGATCCCGACGGTGATGGCCTGATCGAGCGGCCCCGCATCCTCGGCCTGATGACCGCCATCGGCTTTGACGCGTCGAACACCAACGCGCTGTTCGACGCGCTCGGCCCCGACGCCGGTGGCCGGATCGCGGTGACCGCCTGGGCCGACGGCATCCGCGACTACTACACCCCGGACAAGGCGGGGATCCCCGGCGACCACCTGGTCTCGCTGCCGGGCTGACACACCGTCCGCCCCGCCTGGTGCGGGGCGGCGCCCGCACCCCCTCCCCTCCCAGCAATCCGAGGCAGGCCCGCATGAACGCACCCCGCATCGCCCTGGCCGTCGGCCAGGGCACCGGCCCCGAACTCGCCTCCGTCTTCGAGGACGTGTTACACGGGATCACTCAACTGCACGGCGTGAAGGCCGAGGTGGTCCGCTCGCCCCGGCTCTACCACTCCTACCTCTCGCTGCGCGCCGAGGCCTGCGGCACCGAGCACGCCGCGCGCCTCACCGAACAGGACGCCGACCACTACGAGCGCTTCTGCCGGGAGCAGGCAGCGGACGGGGTGCGTGCGGTGTTCCGCACCGCGATCAACGCCCAGTCGCTCTACCTTGTCCGCCGACGGTTGACGGCCGTCAAGGTGGAGGCGCTGGACGCGGACGGAGCCCGGCTGCTGCTGGTCCGGGACCAGGCGCAGGGCTTCTACACCGGCGAGAACCGCCACACCCCGGGCCGGGTCGTGCGCACCATGGAGTTCAGCCGTGACGTCACCGAGCAGGTGACGAGGCACGCCGTGCGCTTGGCCCACGAGCAGTGGCCGGGCGAAGGCCCGGCCCAGGTGGTGATGGCCTACAAGTACCACCTCCTCGACGGGGCGCTGGACGACTGGACGGCCGGCCTGTCCGGCGACCTCGGTGTGGAGGTCACCCTGTTCCAGCCGGACACGGTCAACCGCAACCTGATCACGCACGGGGTGGAGGACCGCACCGTGCTGGTGGCCGGCAACGAGTGGGCGGACATCATGCACGTGGTGCTGCTCGACCGCTACGGCTCCCAGCGGCAGGAGAACCGGTGCACCGAGAACGTGCACCTTCACCGGGACCTGCACGGGCTGACGGAGTACCAGACCGTGCACGGCTCCGCCGACGACCTGGCCGGCCAGGGCCTGGTCAACCCGGTCGCCACCATCCGGGCCGCCGCCCGGATCGCCGAGCGGCACGCCGGCTGCCCGGGCGCGGCGGCCACCGTCGAATCGGCCCTGACCGCCGTACAGGCCCGCGGGGCTCGCACCCCCGATCTCGGCGGGAGCGCCTCCACCACGGAGATTGTCCAGGCCCTGCTGGCCGAACTCGACCGGACGTCCGGCGCGGTGCCCGCACCGGCCAAGTCGGAGGCCTTCCCAACTGCGGTTTCGCAGTGAGCACTTCCACTCCCGTGCCGCCCCCGCCCGCGCCATCGGCCACCGGAACGGGTGCCACTGCCCTGGTTCTGGTGGACCTGCAGAACGACTTCTGCGCCGGGCCGCTGGCAACCGCCCGCTTCCCCGGCGACCCGGCACTGCTGGCCGAGAGGGCCGCGCGGTGCGCCGAGGCGGCCGACACCGCCCGGGCCCTGGGCATCGAAGTGGTGTTCGTCCGCTTCCTCGGCGACCGCGCCCACCAGGGGGCCGCCTGGCGGCGCCGCGACGCCGAACTCGGCAAGCAGCCCAAGTGCCTGGAGGGCAGCCACGGCGCCGAGTTCCACGCGGTTCACCCCGAGCCCGGCGAGGCCGTTTTCACCAAGCGAGCCTACTTCGACGCCTTCCTGAACCCGTCGTTCGAGCCCTACCTGCGAGGCCAGGGCGTCGAACACCTGGTGATGGCAGGCATGTTCACCGACGTCTGCGTGGACTCCACTGCCCGTACCGCGTTCCAACGGGGCTTCCACCTCACGGTGCTGCGCGACTGCACCACAGCACTGCACCTGGCCGACGCCGACATCCTGCGCTTCATGTCCCGGGTCTACGGCGCCCGCATCACCACCGTTGACCGACTCGCCGCCACAGCAGTGCCGTTGACAACCGAAGCATCCTCCGGAGGACGCGGATGAGCACGCTCACCACCCCCGGCCCCGGGGTCGGCTCCGGCGTCGGCCGCACCGCGTTGCTCGTCGCCGCCGCCCGCGCCATCGAGACCCGCCGGCCCGACGCGCCGGCCCGCGACCCGTACGCCGAGCACTTCGTGCGGGCCGACCCTGGGTGCGCCAACTGGCCGTCGGATCCCGCGCAGGTCTCCCCGGACGATCCGCTCTGGGGCCGGCTGGCGGGCTACTTCGCGCTTCGGACCCTAGTGCTGGACGACCACCTGCTGGCCACAACGTCCTGTGGCGTACGCCAGGTGGTGCTGCTCGGCGCGGGACTGGACTCCCGGGCGCACCGCCTGCCGTGGCCGCCCGGCACCACGGTGTGGGAGCTGGACCGACCTGAGGTGCTCGCCTACAAGGAGCACGTCCTCAAGGGCCTCGGGCAGGAACCGAGCGCCGACCGCCGCACCGTCCCCGTCGACCTGCGCGAGGACTGGCCAGCCGCTCTGTGCGCCGCGGGGCTCGATCCGGCCGAGCCGGTTGCCTGGCTCGCCGAGGGTCTGCTGCTCTACCTGCCGCCCGCCGCCGAACGACACCTGATCGGCGCCCTCGACGGCCTCAGCGTCCCCGGCAGCACACTGGCCTACGAGGTCAAGCTCGGCCCGGAGAGCAGCGCGGTTCGGGCCCATCCGACCTACACCGCCGCTCGCGAACGGATCGGCGTTGACCTGATCACCCTGTTCGCCGCCGGGCCCCGCCCCGACACCGCAGCCGATCTCACCGCACGCGGCTGGCACACCGCTGTCCGCACTCCCTTCGACCACGCCCACCTCCACCCCCGCGGGCCCCGCCCCGAGCGCGACGACCCCCTGGCAGCCAACCGCTGGGTCTTCGCCACCAAGCGGCTGTCCCCCTGACCCTGGTACTCCCGCCGGCCGCGCGACCTCAGACACGCGTGGCGTCCGGCTTGTCCTCTCGCAGGCGAACTTCGCCGACACATCGGCCGCCGACAGGTTTGAGCGGTGGCCGGCCGACATCCGGCCACCGGCGCGCCAGGCCTCCCCTGCCACGGGCGCGCCGGACGCCGGACCAGACCTCCCCGCACAGGATGGCCACATCCGGCTGTTGCGGGCCCCCGAACGGCTCCTGCACGCCGAACTCACCGCCCATCCGGCGGGCCCGCAGGCCCCGCCCCCGACCTCGACACCTGGAACGGGCGGACCGGGACGACCGAGCGCTTCGCTCTGGCCCACGCGGCGCGCACCACCGCCGAGACGCTGCACGAGACGTGGCACACTCCGGCCCGGTGGCCCGCCCCGGCCCTCACCCTGCCCGCCCAGCTGTACCAGCTGCACTGCCCGGAACAGATCGACGCCCACAGCGGCTGGGATTCCGCCCACGGCCTGCTCACCGCCCGTCAGGTCCTCGCACTGCCCGAACAGGCCGACCAGGCGTGTCGCCGCCTGGCCCCCGCGCCCTGGCCGTCACCGAACTGCTCCAGGTCCCCGACGCGCTCCCGCACGCCACGCCCCACCACGAACCGCCCGCCGCGTGAGGACGCCGCCCGCGCGCACTATGCGCGGACGTCGCCCTGCAGGACGCCCCGAGCCCACCCACCCGGAGAAGACCATGCCAACCGTGCCCCCGTCGCGGGCCGTGTCCGGCAGCGAGAGCACACCGCAGATCCCCGAAGCCACCCTCGACGAACTGCTGCTGCCCCTACCGCCCGGAGTCGGTGACCGCCCGGCGCTGATCGACGGAGCCACCGGCGAGCGCTGGAGCCACCAGGAGGTCCGCGAACGCGCCCTGGCCCGTGCGCAGGACGCGCGGCACACCGGCGTGGAGCCCGGACAGCGGGTGCTGCTCGCCCTGCCCAACGGCCTCGACTTCGCGGCCGCGCTGCTCGGTCTACTGGCCGCGGGAGCGGTGGTCAGCCCGGTCGACCCCCGCACTCCGGCTCCGGAACTCGCCCGCCGGGCCGAGACGATCGGTGCCCGGACTCTGCTCGGCAGCCCCGAAGGCAAACTCACTCGCCTCTCCACAGGCCCCGGCGGGGCCAACTCCCACAACGCCGGGACACCGGCCGGGCTCGCCCTGCTGCCCTGGTCCTCCGGCACCACCGCCAGCCCCAAACCGGTCGCCGTCACCCACCGCAACGCGGTGGCCGGCCTGGTCCAACTGGCGGCCGCCCAGCCCCTGGCACCCGACGACGTGCTCCTCGGCGCACTGCCGTTCTGCCACCTGTTCGGGATGCAGTACGTCCTCAACCACGCACTGCTGTCCGGCGCGAGCGTGGTGCTGCTCCCGCGCTGGAACGCACGGGCGGCCCTGGACGCGGCAGCCGCACACGGCATCACCGTGCTCCACGCCGCGCCGCCGATGGTGCACGACCTCGCCGCCGAGGCCGAACACCCGCAAAACCGCCCGCGTCCCCGGCGGCCCGGCCGCCTCCAGCAGGTGCTCAGCGGCGGCGCCCCCCTGGACCCGGAGACGGCCACGCGCTGTGAGCGCGCCCTGGGCGTACCGGTGGACGGCGCGTACGGGCTCACCGAGGTCAACACCTGTCACTTCACCCGGCGCGGCGCCGCCCGCCGCCCCGGCTCGAGCGGGCACCCCGTCCCCGGCACCGAATACCGGCTGGTGACACCGGACGGCCCCGGCGACTGGCCGACCGGAACCGGCGAACTCCACCTGCGCGGCCCGCAGGTCGCCGCCGGTCACCTCGCCCCGGACGGCCGACTCGTCGCGGCCACCGACTCCGACGGCTGGCTGGCCACCGGCGACCTGGCCCGGGTCGACACCGACGGCTGCCTGTACGTACTCGACCGGCTCAAGGACGTCATCAAGTACAACGGGCACCAGATCTCCCCGGCCGAGGTCGAAGCGGTGCTGCGCACCCACCCGGCGGTCGCCGACGCGGCTCTCGTCCCGGTCCCGGACCGCAGGGCCGGACAACTCCCCCTGGCCTGCGTCGTGCCCGCGGCCGGCAGCCACCTCACCCCGGAACTCTGCGCCGAGATCAAGGCGGGTCGAGGCGACGAACCGGTCCTTGGGAATCCCCTGACTGCCGGGCGGGAGGAACGGCAGGTGCACCTCCCGCCAGATGCCGGTGTAGGCGGCGGTGATCCGCTCCGCCTCCGGGGAGCCCTCGGCGTGGCCGAGGGAGAGCGCCACCCGGCGGCCCATCTCCACGTGGTCGTCCTCGGTGAGGGTGCCGCTGCCGTCCACGTCGAGGTGGTCGAAACCCCGCTCGATCTTCGCTGTCAGAAGATCCCGCTCGGTCATCGCTGCTCCTCGTAAGCGTGCGAACGCAAGGACAGGGCGCCGGAACGCACCCTGCCGTAAGGGCCAACGACGGGCCGCCCGGAAGGAGACGCCTGCGGACCGGCCGAAGCCGCCCCCGTGACAGCCCACCCGCGCCAACCGCCGCGCTCGCCGGCGGCGCGTCGTGAGCGGGGTGGTGCCGAGCGGCAGCGAGAGGCCGGTGCCGGCCCGAAGCACGACCTGGTCTTCACCGACTATCCGCAGATGAGCGCACGCGGACGGCGACCCGCGCGCTCCCCGATGGACACCTCAGTCCGACTCGCCCGACCGGACCCGCCCGACCCCACCGGCCCCGACCTCAACGTGCCTTTCGTCCCGGGCGACCCGACGCCCTACAGACCGCCGTATTCGTTCTTGATGACGAAGAACGACCCGCGGATGGTCCCGGCGAGCTTCGACTTCTGCCGGGCGAACTTGAACCGCTGGGCGAGCTCCTCCGGGACCTCCATCCCGTCCGAGAGCTTGAACCCGACCGCGCGCTTCCCGTCGTCGTCGAGGGTGTACATCACGTTGACCGACAGGCCGTTCTCGTAGAAGACGTACGCCATCCTGATGTTCTCGACCTGGAAGGCGGTGGCTTCGAGGGGCCTGGACGCGATGACGATCTCGCGTTCCTCCCGGAGGATCCGGTGGACCCAGTCGACGACCTCGGCGGCCTCCTCCGCGGGCTCCACCGTGAAGGTGTGGTCGTACTTGCTCTTGAAATAGCGGGCCTCGTTCGCCCGCAGCCCGGCGAGCGCGTCCGCGACGGGCGACGACTCCAGACCGACGGTCGAGACGGTCACGAAATCCACGGCGTAGGTCATGGCGGATTCCCTCTCATGGGCGCGGACGGGTGACAGGGTCCTCGGCCGGACGCCGGTCGCGAAGGCCGAGACCGCGTCCCCGCCGAGGTCACGTTCCCGCCCAGGTCACGCCCCCGGAGCGGTGGGGAGCAGCTCGACGAGGCGGGGTCCCGTGCGGTGATCCTATGTGGCGTCGGCGATGGCGGCACGCCAGTGGGCGGGCACCGGCGGACGGGTCGCGCCGCCCGGGTGGCGGCCCGTCCGTCGTACCCGCGGTGCGGGCCGGGGCGGCGGCGCCGGGCACCCGCGCGAGCGGAGAGACCCGGGGCTCGCCGACCGGCCGTGGCCCGGCCCCGGTCGGTCGGCGCGTCCGGAACACCGGGCTCAGCGGGCCAGCAGACCCCGGATCGCCGCCGTGATCTCGTCGGGTGCCTCCTCGGCCATGAAGTGCCCCGCCCGGGTCAGCCGGTGGTCCAGGTCCGGCGCCCACGCCTTCCACACCGCGGCGGCGTCGTAGCCCAGCCGCGCGCCCCAGTCCTGCTGGACGACCGTCACGGGCATGGCCAGCTGCGACCCCGCGTCCAGGTCCGCCTGATCGTGCACGACGTCGATTCCCGCCGAGGCGCGGAAGTCCGCGACGACGGACGTCACCGCCGCCGCGCTCGCCCGCAGGTACTCGGCACGCACCTCCGCCGGCATGGCGGTCGCGTCACCGGCCCAGGTGTCGAGGAACGAGCCGAAGAATGCGTCCGCGCTGTTGGCGATCAACTCCTCCGGCAGACCCGGCGGCTGCGCCATCAGGAAGAGGTGGTACCCGACCGCCGCCGAGACGCCGTGCAGGACGTTCCACATGTCGAGGGTCGGCACGACGTCGAGGATGCCCAGGTGGGTGATGGTCTCGGGGTGGTCCAACCCCGCCCGGAAGGCGACCAGGGCGCCCCGGTCGTGGCCGACGAGGGCGAAGCGCTCGTGGCCGAGCGCCGCCGCCAGGGTCACCACGTCGGCGGCCATGGCGCGCTTGGCGTACACGTCGGGAGTGGTGGCCGCCGGCTTGTCACTGGCGCCGTAGCCGCGCAGGTCCGGACAGATCACCGTGTGCTCGTCCGCGAGCCGCTCGGCCACGTGGCGCCACATCAGATGGGTCTGGGGGAAGCCGTGCAGCAGCACGACCGGGCTGCTGCCGCCGCCGACGGCGGCAGCCAGTTCCACACCGTCCGCGCCGGGCAGGCGGACGTGATCGAAGCCGGGAATGGTGAGCGTCATGAAGAGCCGTCCTTTCGGGTCGGGGACCGACCGGACCAGCTTGGGCGACGGCGATCAGCAACCGATCAGTACGGCTGGGCGCGGCGGACCCCTGGCACGGAGGATGGGGGCATGCGAATCGACGTGCTCGGTGCCGTGCGGGCCCTCGACGACCAGGGCGGCACGGTCGACCTGGGCGGCCCCCGCCATCGTGAGGTACTCGCCCGGCTCGTCGCCGCCGAGGGGCGGATGGTCACCACCGACACCCTCGTCGAGGACCTCTGGCCCGATCCGCCGGCCCGCGCCGTGGGCGCTCTGCGCACGTTCGTCGCCGCGCTGCGCCGCGCCCTCGAACCCGAGCGGCCGCCCCGCGATCAGCCGCGCGTCATCGTCACCGAAGGTCCCGGCTACGCGCTGCGCCTGCCGCGCGAGGACCTGGACGTCCACCGGTTCCAGGACGCCCTCGCCCGCGCCCGGCACGACCCCGACGCGGTGACCGACCTCGGCGCGGCACTCGGGGACTGGCGCGGACCCGCCTACGCCGATGTGACCGGCTCCATCTGGGCGCAGCGCGAGCGGACCAGACTGGAGGAGTTGAGGCTGGAAGCGGTGGAACTGCGCGCCCGTATCCTCCTCGACTCCGGGCAAGGGGCCGGCCTCGCCGCCGGTCTCGCCGCCGAACTGGGTGCCCACGTCACGGAACATCCGTGGCGCGAACCGGCGTGGGGTCTGCTCGCCCGTGCGCTGTACAGCGCGGGCCGCCAGGCCGACGCGCTGGCCGCCCTGCGCCGGGCGCGCGCGATGCTCGTCGACCAGCTCGGCCTCGATCCCGGTGCCGACCTGCAGCGTCTGGAGACGGACATCCTCACCGGGTCCGTGGCCCTCGCGGGCGCGCGGACCGCGTGGAGCGGTCCTGGTACCCGGCTCGGCCCGCGCACCACCGTGGAGCTGGCCCGCACCCTCGCGCCGGCGGGTGGCGACGCCCTCGTCCACTCGCGGCGCGAGCGCCTGGCCGCGATCCGGGCGGCGGAACGCACGGGGGACCTCCTCCTGACCGCCCGGATCATCGGTGCCTACGACGTGCCCGCCCTCTGGAGCCGGGCCGACGACCCCGAGCAGTCCCGCGCCGTCGTCGCGGCTGCCGAGCGCACGCTCACCGCGCTCGGCCCCGACCGACCCGCGGAGGCCGCCCGCCTCCTGGCCACGGTCGCCGTCGAGAGCCGCAGCGCCGATCTGTCCGCAGCCGAGCTGAGGCGCGCGCGGCAGGCGGCGGAGCAGGCGGAGGCGCTGGCACGGCACCTGGCCGATCCCGCCCTACTGGCCTTCGCCCTCAACGGGGTGTTCCTGCAATCCTTCGCCCGCCCCGGACTCGCGGCGGTACGGGACGGGATCGGCGCCGAGATCCTCGACCTCGCCACCCGGCACGAGCTGGCGAACTTCGCCGTACTCGGCCGACTCGTCCGCCTCCAGTCCGCCTCGGCCCGCGGCGACCTCGACGCCGCGACCTCGCACGCCGAG
The DNA here is from genome assembly GCF_040655255.1 of Kitasatospora sp. NPDC050463. Classification (NCBI taxonomy): domain Bacteria; kingdom Bacillati; phylum Actinomycetota; class Actinomycetes; order Kitasatosporales; family Streptomycetaceae; genus Kitasatospora; species Kitasatospora sp. NPDC050463. The sequence continues at coordinate 2,301 of NZ_JBFAJO010000123.1, read as the reverse complement.
GCCGCCGAGCGGCTCGCCGCCGGCACCGAGGCGCCCCTCGTACCCGTCCTCACCGGATGGTTCCGGGCCCGAGCCGCGGCCGCCCGCAGCACCGAACCCGGCGGACCGGGCGCCGCCACCGTCGCGGCGCACTACCGCGCCGCCGAGAACGCCCTCCGGACGGCCGGGATGCCGGGGCTGCACCGCGGCCTCCTCCCCCTCGCCCTCCTGGGGCTGCGCCTGCTGCACGATCGGCCCGCGCCCACGGATCCGCACCTCGACTGGGGCCCGCACCTGCCCTGGGCGCGCCCCCTCGTGCTGCTCGCCCAGGACCGGGTCGAGGAGGCCCGCACCGCCCTCGCCGCGCTGCCCGAACCGGCGCGCGACCACCTGCAGGAGGCCATGTGGTGCCTGACCGCCCTAGCCGCCGTACGCCTCGGCGAGCGCGGGATCGCCGCACGCGCCGCCGCCGCTCTGCGCGATGCCCACGGCGAACACGCCGGCGCCGCCAGCGGAATGCTGACCCTCGGCCCGGTGGCGCCGTACCTGGCGGCGGCGGACGCATGCGCCGCTGCGGGGTGAGCGACGGCACTCCGCGACCATTACCGCATTACCGCATCACCGCATCATCACCGCCGATGCTGACGCCGGGCAGGGTCGTGGCGCCGACGCGCGGACGGCCGCTCCCGGGATCCGGGAGCGGCCGTGCCGCGGCGGGGCGGCGGGGTCAGGCGGCCAGCTGCCTGTCGGCGGCGAAGGCGGTGGCGGCCCGGATGTGGCAGTAGTACCCGGCCGGGTCCTCCGAGTAGCGCCAGGGCAGCGCGTTCACATGGCCGTCGACCAGCGTGAACTGCGCCATCGCCTCGACCGGCCGGTCCGTGATGACGTAGCACCAGGCGAGCAGGTGCCGGATCTCGGCGGCGCGGGCGTCGCCGGCGGGCGCCGCGTCCACGGCCCGGCGGGCGTCGCCGATGGCGGCCTGCGCGTACGGGGTGGACCAGTAGGTCTCCTCGGCGCCGTCCGGCTCGTGCTCGTGGAGCGCGATCAACCGCATCCCGGCGAGCAGGCTGCCCTCCGGGGCCGCCGAGGCCGCGCGATCGGCGAACGCGTTGGCCTGCTGTGCGGAGCCGTGCCACTTGGCACACTGGTACTGGACCGCCGCGTAGTGGCCCGGGTAGTTGTGCGGATCGCGTGCGGTCAGACCGCTCCAGACCCGGTCGAACTCCCCCTGCGGGTAGTCGAGACCGAGGGCGATCCACAGCTCGGTGACCCACGGCACCGGGTCCTCGGGGGCGAGCCGCTGGGCCTCGGCACAGGCATCGTGGGCCTCGGCGAGCACGCGGTGGAAGCCCTCGGCCTGCTCCTGGCTGGTGTGCTCGGCGAACGCCGCGCCGCGCAGCTTCCAGGCGAGTTTCACCAGCCCGCAGGCGTGCACGACCGCGGCGTCCGGATCCCCGGGCCGCTCGGCGCGCCAGGCCTTCAGCCAGCCGTCCTCCTCGGCGGCGGCTTCCGCCAGCTCCTCGACGAGCCGCTCCCGCAGGTCCCAGTCCCGGCCGGCGGCGGCCAGGTGTTCGGCGCAGGCCCGCCAGTCACCGGCCGCGGCGAGGTCCCGGACGGCATCGAGTTCGGGCGCGGCGCAGGCACGCCCGGTGTTCTGACGGTCCTCGGGCAGCAGGCCGAACTCGGTCACCACCCGCTCGCGCCACACCTCGATCTCGACCTCGTCGCGGGCCGTCCTGCGTTTGACGATCCAGGTGGCGATCTTGAATGCGCAGATCACGGCGGCGGAGAAGGCGAGGGCGATGACGGCTTGCGTTGGCATGGGGGACCTTGGGTAAACGGAGGGAGCGGGCGCCGGGCACTTCAACCGGCGCGGGCCGGCCCCCGGTGGGGGGACGGCGACGCGCGCACGCGGCGTCCTCCACGGGAGTCGCCACGGAACGGCGCAGGTGAACGCGTGTACGGCAGGTGGAGATCGTAGCTGCCCGGAGCGGGTGTCCCTGCACGTGGGGCGTGGACTCCGCGGTTCGGTCCGGTGGGTCCGGTCCGGAATCCGGGCAGCAACGCGAACCCGCCGTTCCGACCGCGTTCGGCGCGGACCGGGACACCGGCCGCGGACAGCGCATCGCTGTCGCGCAGCGCGGTACGGGCTGACACCTCCGGCTCGCGGGCCGGCGTGGCCGCGGCCGGCCGACCGTGCCGCCGCAGCGGCAGCACCGGCGAGACATGGGGGTTGGAGAGCTTCACCGAGGTGCAGGTCGTGCATCGGGCGAAGGTCTGATGGTGTGGCGCCTCGGGCCTGGGGGGTGGGGTCCGGGGCGT
>NZ_JBFAJO010000122.1:0-14622 GCF_040655255.1 Kitasatospora sp. NPDC050463 | reverse complement strand
TTGCAGGCCGCCGAACAGGCCCGAGCCGCCGTTGACCTGACCAAAGGAGAGCTCCGGGGAGAGATCACGATCGGCGTCATGCAGGGTCTGTACACAGGCCTCGCCCAGGCGCTGGCCGCCTTCCGTCACCACCACCCGCAGGTGACGGTCAGGCTTCGCCAGGCGCCGGCGGACGACCTCCTGCGGGCACTGCGCGACGGCACCACGGATGCGGCCATCGTGGCGCTGACCCGTCCCCAGCAGCGAGGCCTGACCGTACGAGTGCTGAAGGAGGAGGAGATGGTCCTGATCACGGCGCCGAGCCGCGCGATGGAACCCGAGCGGCCGGTCACCCTCGCCGAGGTGGCCGCCCTGCCCCTGGTGGACTTCCCCGTGGGCTGGGCGATCCGGCACTCGCTCGACCGTGCCTTTCGTACGGCCCTCGTCGACCGCACCGCCACCTTCGAGGTCAACGACGTTCTGAGCGCCACCGACCTGGTCCGCCAGGACCTGGGCGTGTGCGTCATGCCGGAATCCCTGGCCGCCCGCTTTCCGGACCTGACGGCACGCCGGTTCGCCCAGAACGCACCGACCTGGAAGGTGACGGTGGTGCATCCCCGCGGGCAGGTGTCCGCGGCCGTCACCGCTCTGCTGCGCCACCTCACGTAGGCGGCGGCGTGGCCGCACAGCGGGCGGGCACCAGGGGGGCGGGCGAGAAGGGCGGCGAGCGGGGCGATCATCGGAGCGCGGACCGTGCAGCGGCCGAAGGACCTGCTCGACGTCGCCGCGCCGACCGTGGACGACGTGACCCTCGACCGGGATGATGAGACCGGGCCGGCCGGGGCCCACCCGTACGACCCCAGCGCCTCCCTCCCCGCGATCCGGAATCAGGCCGCGACGAGCTCCTGCTCGTGGTCCGGCGTCGTGACCTTGGCCTTCTTGTTCGGCAGCGAGAGCCGGAAGACCTTGCGCCACGCGGAGAACACCTGCTTGGGCAGCGGCCCGGTGACGTACTCCAGCTCGTACTTCTCGAACAGCGCGCGCACCTTCACCGCGACCTCGGCGTACCGGTTGCTCGGCAGGTCCGGGAAGAGGTGGTGCTCGATCTGGTGCGACAGGTTGCCGGTCATGAAGTGCATGGCCCTGCTGCCGCTGATGTTCGCCGAGCCCATCATCTGGCGCAGGTACCACTGGCCGCGCGTCTCGCCCTTGATCGACCGGCGTTCGAAGACCTGGACGCCCTCGGGGAAGTGCCCGCACATGATCACCGAGTGGGTCCAGATGTTGCGGACCAGGTTCGCGGTGAACGTGGCGGCGAGCGTGGTGAGGAACGAGGGGCCCGACAGCAGCGGGTGGATCACGTAGTCCTTGAGGACCTGCCTGCGGATCTTGCGGCCCACGGCCCTGGCCCGCGCGCGGAACTCCGGGCTCTTGCGGCGGCGCTTGCTCAGGTTCTTGCCGAGCTCCAGGTCGTAGGCTGCGATGCCGTACTCGAAGAAGCAGGCGTTGATGAAGTTCCACAGCGGCTGGCCGAGGTGGAACGGGTGCCACTTCTGGTCCTCGTCGACGCGCATGATGCCGTAGCCGAGGTCGTTGTCCTTGCCGATCACGTTGGTGTACGTGTGGTGCAGCTCGTTGTGCGAGTGCTTCCACTGCTCGGACGGCGAGACGTGATCCCACTCCCAGGTGGTGGAGTGGATCTTCGGGTCCCGCATCCAGTCCCACTGGCCGTGCAGGACGTTGTGGCCGATCTCCATGTTGTCCATGATCTTCGCCACGGACAGGCCGGCGGTGCCGATCAGCCACGCGGGCGGGAAGATCGAGAACAGCAGCACGCCTCTGCTGGCCAGCTCGAGCTTGCGCTGCGCCGAGATGACCTTACGGATGTAGGCGGCGTCCTTCTCGCCGCGGTCGGCGATCACCTCGTCGCGGATCGCGTCCAGCTCGCGGCCGAGTTCCTTGATCTGCTCCGCGCTCAGGTGGGCGGTGGGGTCGATGGCGGTCACGGTGCTCCTACCGTTCGATGTCGCAGGGTCCCGCCGCGGCGGACACGCAGGTCTGGATGAGGACGCCCGGCTCGGCCTCGGTGATCTCGCCGGTCCGCAGGTCGCGGACGGCGCCCGTCTTGAGCGGCGTGACGCAGCCGAAGCAGATGCCCATGCGGCACCCGGAGGGCATGAGGACGCCGGCCTCCTCGCCGACGTCCAGCAACGGCGTGGCGCCGTCCGCGTCGACGGTCTTGCCGGTGACGCTGAACGTGACCTCGCCGCCGTCGCCGGCGACGACGATGCGGGGGCGGAAGCGTTCGGTGTGCAGGCGCTCGTGGACGCCGTGCCCGGTCCAGTGCTCCTCCACGGCGTCGAGCAGGCCAGCGGGCCCGCAGGCCCAGGTCTCGCGCTCGGCCCAGTCGGGCACGAGTTCGTCGAGACGGGTGATGTCGAGCCTGCCGTCGGTGTCGGTGTGCACCTCGGTGAGACGCAGTTTCCCGTCCGCGACCAGCGCGTGCAGTTCGTCGCGGAAGAGCACGTCTCGCGGCTGCGGCGCGCAGTGGATCATGACGGTGTCGTCGAACCCGGTGTCGCGCAGCATGCCCATCACGGGCGTGATGCCGCTGCCGGCCGTCAGGTAGAGCACCTTGGCGGGCTTGGCCGGCGGCGTCACGAAGTCACCGGTCGCCTGGTCGAGCTGGATCAGCGTGCCCGGGGCCGCCCTGTGGACCAGGTGGTTGCTGACCTTGCCGTCCGGGATCGCCTTCACGGTGATCGTGAGGCGGCCGTCTTCGCGGTCGGTCGGCGAGGTGATGGAGTAGGCACGCCACAGGCGCACCCCGTCGACGTCGACCCCGATCCGCACGTACTGACCGGGCGTGTGGCCGCGCCAGCCCCGTCCCGGCCTGATCACGATGGTCGCGGCGTCACCCGTCTCGGGGTGCACGGCCTCGATGCGCCCACGCAGATCGGCGCCCGCCCGCAGCGGGCTGACCAGGTCGAGGTAGTCCGACGGCAGCAGCGGCGTCGTGACCATCTCCAGTAGTTTCCACGCCCTGCTGCGCAGGGCTGCACTCGTCATGACTCCAGCTTGCTGCGCCTCAGGGCGTAAAGTCCTGACCGTAGGACGTGAATCTGGTCGGCTGAATTGTTCGTAGGGAACAAAAGACGTGAGCCATGCATTTCGGAGGGCCAGCGAGCTGGTCCTGGATGAGACGACGGTCACCGCGCTTCGGGCCGCGCTGACGGCCACCGCCGACGAGGTCGTCGAGGCGATCATCGACGAGGTCCCTCCCTACGCCAACGCCCTTTCGGGCCGCATGGGCGCCACCATCCGCCGAGCCGTCCGCACCGCCCTGGGGCACTATCTGGACCTCGCGAGCGGGCACGCCACGGGCGGCGACGCGGGTGACGCGGCCTACGAGCTGGGCCGCGGCGAGGTGCGCGACGGCCGTTCGATGGACGCGCTGCTCAGCGCCTACCGCGTCGGCGCCCGCGTGGCCTGGCGCTGCCTGGCCGCAGGTGCCGTACCCGCGGGTCTGCCCGCCGCCGAGGTCGCCAAGTTCGCCGAGCTGACCTTCGCCTACATCGACGAACTCTCTGCCGCGAGCGCCGCGGGCCACGCCGACGAACTGGCCGCCCGAGGCAGGGCCCACGAGCGCCACCTGGAACACCTGGCCCGCGACGTCCTGGCCGGCGCGAGCCCGGACGTGCTGCTGACCTCCGCTCAACGGGCCGGATGGCAGCCCCCGGTCTCGCTGACCGCGGTCCTGCTGCCCGCCGCCCAGGCCCGGCCCGCCTACCGCGCGCTCGCCCCGAACACTCTCGTCCTCGACGATCTACCGGACGCCACCGGTGTGCTGCTCGTCCCCGACGCCGACCGATCACACCTCCTGCGGCAGCTGACCGACCGCGACGCCGTGGTCGGCCCGGCCCGGCCATGGACTCGTGCCCACGCCTCGTACGCACGAGCCGCACGCGCGCGCTCCCTCTCCTCCGACATCCGCGACACCGAGGACCACCTGCCCGAGCTGGTACTGAGCGCCGACGCGGACGCGTTCGCGGACCTGCGTGCCCGAGCCCTCTCCCCGTTGCGCACCGTGCCCGTCGCGACCGCACAGCGACTGGAGGAGACACTGCGGGCGTGGCTGCTGCACCAGGGCAGGCGGGACGAGGTGGCGGCGGCGTTGTTCGTCCATCCCCAGACGGTCCGGTACCGGATGTCGCAGCTGCGGGAGCTGTTTCCGGATCTCACATCGCCACACCGGGTCCTCGAACTGACCCTGGCGGTGGGTCTTCGGGCCAGCTGACGGAACCCCTCGGCATCCCCCGGCGGCACGCTGCTCCGGACCGGAGACCGCGGCGCCGGCGCAGCACCGGCCCCGAGGCGCCGGGACGCGACCCGGCCGTCCAGCCCTGGGATCAGTTCGTGCGGCGCGTGTCGCCCGGCCGCGCCCGAGCGCTCTGACGGGCTGACACCAAGACCAGCACCGTCGACCTCGTCCAGGCCGCCGGCCGAGCACTGCGCCAGACCGGGCGACGGAAAGATCTCCACCCTCGTCATCCCCACCCACCTCGCCCCGGGCGAGGCATGGAGAAGCCACCAGGAGAACACCCCGGCACCTCCTCTACGAGGCCCTGACCGCCCTCAGCCGCTACGACGAGGCGGCTGGCGGGGGGAGCGCCGGTCCACCGGCGCGCGAGGCACTCCGCCGGCTGACGGAGCGCGGCGAAGGTGCCAGTGACGGCCCCGACGGTAAGCAGCCGGGCCGGGTTCGGACCAAGGGGCCGCCGCTGAACAGTGTCACGAACGCGGCCCACCAGCTCGGTGTGGCGTGCGAGTCCTACGCCCAGCAGGTCGAGGACCACCGCGACACCTTGGAGAACCTGGCCACCCGCGGGTCTCGTCGCCGGCGCGGGAATCGTGCTGACGGTGTTCACCTTCGGCATCTCGGATGCGGCGGCCGCCGGCGGGGAGGCCGCGATCGCGGCCGAGGCCGGCGCGGCGGCCGTCGCGATGACCGCGGCCATCGAGGGAAGCGGCGAACTCGCGGTCCTGGCCGAGGCCGCGGCCGTCGTCGACGCCGCGGTGGCGAGCATCATCCCGGTCGGCGCCGCCGTCACCGTCACAGCCGTCGCGGGCACGGTCCTGGTACGTGCCGGCACGGCCACCGCGGCCGCCGCCCCGAAGCCGCCGCTATACACGGTCACACCGGGTACGCCACCGATGCCCCACGATCCGGCAAGGCCCCTTCCCCGTCCTGCCGCTGCCTCAGCAGGCCTCTCGCCAGGCCTGGATGGCGCAGCTGGCGGCCGACGGAAGGACCTCTCAGCTGTCCGGTCCCAGGGGGAACATCAGGATCGACAGGCGACGGGCCTACCAGCTGCGCGTCGCCGGTTCGACGGAGTACCGGTTCTACACCGGTCACCGACCCCAGGGACGGCCGGGAGCTGGGCATGGACGCCGACGGCGTACGGTTCGAGGGCGGTGCCGCGGTCGACGCCAAGTACATCGGCCAGAACAGCAGGTGTAGGTCGCCGTTGCGTCTGGACAATGCCGATGGGGTGTTCGAGTTCGCGTACGAGAACACCATGCAGGGGGAGGAGAAGAAGCTGAACAAGTACTCCTCGGCGTTCAATGATCCCCGGAACAAGGTCAACCATCTGGAACTGATCACCAACGACTCGAAGGCGTCCGCCTACTTCGAGGTGCTGATGGCGGTGGACAGTGTCACCGGACGTGTCCGGGTGGTTCCCTAACCTGGATTCGCCTCAGGTCACCGACGGAAACGAGAGCATCTGTGGGATCCGACTTCTATGTCAGTTCCGACCGCGAACAGGTCGGGCCCTGGCCGTTCACGCGCGAGCGGCTGGAGGAGTCCGTCACCCGGAACTGGCCGGGAGCGTCGGTGGGTGAGATCTTCGAGGGGCACCTGGAGATCCAGGTGGAGGTGGAGCCCGGGCAGTTCACCGAGCTGTTCTTCAACCTGACACACCATGTGTTCTCCTTCGCCGACAGAGGGTCCCTGTCGGCGCCGCTGACCGTCATCTACACGGTGCTTCGCGAGCTGGCCCCCACCGTGCCCGTCGTGTGGTGGATCGACTATGACGTCACCCCGGCGCCGCTGGACCTGGGCGCAGACCTGAGCACGTTCACCAGCAGCTTCGGCAACCAGCAGTAGCTGCGCGCCGACGTCCGACTGCGGCGATGTCCGGTAGGAACGGACAGCCCATCGGCTGAGTCTGGTCGGCATCGCGATCATGGACGAGGGGCGGTGATCGGCGAGCGGGTGCCCGTTCGACGATCACCGCAGGGCAAAGTTGAGGTGTTCCCACCCTGCGGTGAGCCGAGCCGGCACGAGGGTGACCAGGTCGCTGTGCCGGCGTCACGGCGGTGGGACGGAGCTGTCCGCCTCGTACGTCGCTGACTGGCAGGCGGCCGTCGCGCTGTGGGAGCCAGTGCCTGTCTCGGCGCTGGTCGGCCCGCGAGCGGTGGGCCGGCCTAGAATTCGTCGGCGCCGTTGCGCAGCTCGGGCGTCCAGTAGCCGGTGGCCCAGGCGGCGGGGTTGACGGCGATGCCGCCGTTGCCGGGTGCTTTGACGGTGGCCGGCCCGCTGCCGCCGGCGAGGGTGACGGAGAACGCGGTCACGGGCTCGTTGTTCTCGTGGACGCCGCCGTTGGAGAGCCTGACGACGGCGTAGGCGGGGGCGCCGGCGGTGAGGACGACGGGGGCGGCGGGCTTGCTCTTGGCGACGGCGGGCACGTTCTCGCGGTGGCTTTCGAGGAACCGGATCTGCGGGTACTCGTTGAGCCGGCAGCTGTGGCCCGAGGTGTTCTTCGCGGTCAGGACGAGGTGGGTGTAGGGCGGGCGGTCCTGGAGGGCGGCGCTGATGGCGATGTCCTTGACGGTGCAGAGCGGCGCGGACGCGGACGCCGGGTCGGCGGGTGTCTGCGTGGCACCGGCCGGCCGCGGGGTGGGGGAGTCCTTCCCGGTGCCGGCGCCCGGGGCGGCGTCGGTGCTCTTCCCGGCCCCCGCGCCGGGCGCGCTGCTCGCGCCCTGCCCGCTGGCGGTGGTCGGCGTGGCGTCGGTGGCGCCGGGCGCGGTCTGCGCGGTCGCGGGCGTCTGTGCCGTGCCGGCGGCCTTGGTGTCCGTTCCGTCCGGGCCGCAGGCGGTGAGGACGAGGGCGAGCGCGGCGGTGCCGGGCGCGGCCAGGACGGTGGTGCGGCTGCGGTGAATACGCATTGGGAAATCCCCCGGTGTCAGTCGTGCGGCGCGGAACCCGGTCTGCCGGGCCTGGCAAGACCTTGGCCCGGGAACCGTCCCAGCGGCCACCTCCGATGGCTGATCCGGGACGCCGGAACGTTCTACGACCTCTGACCTGCGATAACACGCCGTCCTGGAACGATGGATCGGGACGGCCGCGGCTCTGGAACGCACGCCCACCTGAACGGGCGGTCCCGGGCGCGGCGTATCGGACACCGGGACGCCGCTGCCGAGGAAGGTCGGCGCCGTCGGGAGGCCGACCGCCGTTTCCTTCACCTGCGGGACGTTACCCACCGGTCCGGCCAGGCCATCCACAAGCTGCCGACCTGGCGTGGCCCGGTCGCAGCCGTCAGCGGGCGGACACTCGGAAGGCCGACGAAGGCTGACAGTGCTGGCCGTCACGGGCGTATCCCGAGGGTGACTTCCCTTTACGGCCACCAACCGGGATGCTTCGCCCGTGATGTTCCCCATATCCCGCCGCCTGGCCCGGCGGCTGCTCGCCGTACTGCTCGCCCCGCTGGTCATCCTCGCGCTACAGGACGGTGATCCCGCCGCCCTTCTCGGGATTCTGCTCGGCATCGGGCTCGGCCTGCTGCTGCCCGACATGTGGACCTTGCTGTTCCACCGGGCCGCGGGTGCCCGGCTGACCCTCGTCCGCTACGGCCGGGGCCGCAAGCTGATCTCCACCACCATCGCGGGCGTGCCCGTCGAGATCGGCCTGGTACCCACCCTTGAACTGGCGATCGTCTACGAGATCACGCCGACCCCCAGGTTGCGCCTACGCCTGTGGCTGCACTCCGCCGCACTGCTCACCGTCCAGCTCGGTCTCGGCGCGCTGCTCGCCGCACACCCGGAGGCCTTCCCCCGGTACTTGGGGATCTCCCTGCTGGTGACCACCGTCGTCTCCAACCTGCGCTACCAGGCCGGGCCGCTCGCCCCGCTGTGGGCTGCGCTGGGGCTCACGCTGCGGCACGACCTGATCGAACACCACTTGCGCGACCCCGGCCTGACGCGTGCGGATCGCCGCCTGATCCGGGGCCGGATCAGCGAGGCCCGCCGACTGCTCGACCTGGCGCCCGCGCCTGCGTGGAGACGCTGACCGCCGAGGTCACCGTCACCCGCCCCGCGAGCTCGCCGACCACCACCGCGCCTTCGCCGAGCTGGCCAAGCTGGCCGTCCACGGCGCAGCGGCCCGGGCCCTCATCACCACCGCGATCGACACCCTCGGGTGAATCACCGCAATCACCCGCAATCGCATTGAACGCGCCTGCGGCTACTCCCTACCGTCGATTCATCGCCCGCAGTGACGCACCGGACACCCGGCTCCGGGGCGAGTGAGGCCGCTGCGCCCACCTGCCCCCTGTCGGGTGGGCGCAGCCGTCACGCCGATGAGAGAGCGGAGAACCGCCGTGGCCGCGCACCGCATACCCCTGCCCACCGGTCACAGCTGCGACCCCGCCGGGGCAGGACCGGCGGGCGCGAGGTTCACGGTGACCACGGCCGTCGAGACTCCGACGGGGACCCCGGCTGCCGACCGCGCCAGGGCGCTGCTGCCATATGAGCCGCAGTCCGCTTCGGCGGCCCGGCGCCTGGTGCGCACCGTGCTGCGCCGGTGGGGGCTGGACGACCTGGTGGAGGCTGGCGAACTGGTCGTCAGCGAGCTGGCGGGCAACGCGGCGAAGACCGGCTGCGGGCGCCGGATGGAGGTCACCGTCGTGCGGATCACCGGCCGGTGCGTGCGGATCAGCGTCCGCGACGGCTCCCGCAGTATGCCCTGTCTACTCAGGTTGAACTCGCCTTGTCGGAGGTGCTGACGGACCCTGATCCCTGCGGTACGACATCGGAGTGGGATATGCGCAGGGGGCGGGTTCACTGCCCAGGAGCAACAGCGTCGGAAGCGGGTACGGCTGGAGGCCGCCGAGCGGTTCGAACGGGGTGACGGCAACAGGGTGATAGCGGCCGACCTCCGGGTCACCGTGCGGTCGGTGGAGCGGTGGCGGCAGGCCTGGCGGCAGGGCGGTTCGGCTGCCCTGGAGTCGAAGGGGCCGCAGTCGCTGCCCCGGCTCAGCGATCGGCAGTTCGGTGAGCTGGAGCGGGAGTTGGAGAAGGGTCCGCTCGCGCACGGCTGGCAGGACCAGCGGTGGACGCTGGCGCGGATCAAGACTCTGATCGGTCGGCGGTTCCACATCTCCTACACAGTCCAGGGCGTGTGGAAGCTCTTGCGGCGCCATGGCTGGTCGTGCCAGCAGCCGGTCCGCCGGGCGATCGAGCGCGACGAGGGCGCCATTGCGGTGTGGAAGAGGCAGGTGTGGCCGCAGGTAAAAGCGTAGTGGCGGCGCTCGGAGCGTGGCTGGTGTTTGAGGACGAGGCCAGGGTCTCGATGACGCCGGCGCGGGCCCGCACCTGGGGACGCCGAGGCCACACGCCCGTCGTCCGGGTGCGCGGACGCTCCCGCCGACGCGTCTCGATCGCCGCCCTGACCTGCTACAAGCCCGGTGAACGGTCCCGGCTGATCTACCGGCCCCGGCTGGACGACGGCCAGGGCAGGAACAAGGGCCGCAAGAGCTTCGCGTGGACCGACTACCGCGACCTGATCGTCGCGGCGCACAACCAGCTGGACGGCCCGATAGTCCTGATCTGGGACAACTGTGAGACTTGCGACGTGCCGCTGGGACCGGAAGCCTGACCCGTGGGACAACTGGCCGCAGGTGCCCTGTTTAGGATCTGTCGGCGTCCGGTCCCAGCGGTGCCTGCTGCCGCCGGCCCGGTGAGCGTGTCCCGATAGGGGCTTTGCCGCACAGGGCACCATCACAGTTCTGACCGCCTGCCGGACCGGCGTCGGCCACCAGCCCCAGTTCGAGGAGCCTTGTGACCGCCGCCAGCTTGTCCCAGCCCGCACTCAGCACGCAGAATGATTCGGCCCTGGCCGAGGACGTGATCCTGGGGGTCGACACCCACAAGGACATCCACGTCGCCGCCGTGATCACCACTCTGGGAGCATCCCTCGCGCACCAGGAGTTCCCGACCACTGCCGTCGGCTATCACCAACTCATCTCCTGGGCAAAGTCGTTCGGCATCGTCCGGCGCGCTGGCGTCGAGTGCACCGGCTCCTACGGAGCCGCGCTGACCCGGGCTCTGCGCCGGGAGCACATCGACGTTGTCGAGATCAATCAGCCCGACCGCGCCACCCGACGCAAGCGCGGCAAGACCGACGCCATCGACGCGGACGCTGCCGCGCGGGCTGTCCTGTCGGGACGCGCGACCACCATGCCGAAGACCGCGGACGGGCCGGCAGCGGACTTGCGCGTTCTGCGGCTGGCCAAGGAATCGGCCGTCAAGGCGCGCACTCAGGCGATGAACCAGCTCAAGGCGGTCCTCCTGGTCGTCGAGCCGGACCTGCGCGAACTCCTCACCGGCTTGACCAACCCGGCCCTGGTCGCCACCTGTGTGGCACTGGACGACGATCGAGGTGAGGCCGTCTTCACGATGCGCCTGCTCGCCCGCCGGATCCAGAATCTTGATCAGGAGATCAAGGAGGTGACCCGGCGAATGACCGCAGCTGTCCGGTCCAGCCGGTCCCAGCTCCTGGAACTCGTGGGCGTGGGCCCCGACAGTGCCGCGGTCCTCCTCACCGCCGCAGGTGACAACCCGGACAGGCTCACGGACGAGGCATCGTTCGCCGCACTGTGGGGGGTCAGCCCGGTCGAGCGGTCCTCCGGCAAGACCCAGCGACGACGACTGAACCGCGGTGGCCATCGGCAGGCCAACGCCGCCCTCTACCGCATCGTCCAGTCACGCCTGCGTTGGGATGAACGCACCCAGGCCTACCTGCAGCGACGCACCGCCGAGGGCATGTCCAGGCGCGAAATCATCCGCTGCCTCAAGCGCTACGTCGCCCGAGAGCTCTACCGGCACATCCGGCCTTCGGCGAGCACAGTGTCCTTTTCGGCGGTTTGACGAACCATAGGGGCATCTCTGCGAGTAGGGCGGTGAACAGGCGTTGGATCTCGTTGCATGTGAGCGGGGCCAGTCCGTCGGGGCTGGTTCCGTCGTCGGTCAGGGTCTGGCCTTGGCGTTCGAGGGCTGCGGTGACGGCGAGGAAGGCGTGGGCGAGCAGGACGAGGGTGACCCAGCGGTGCCAGGAGTTCCAGCGGCGGACTTGGTGCTCGTCCAGTCCGGCCAGGGTTTTTGAACTCTGGAAGGTCTCCTCCACCGTCCAGCGGCTTCCGGCAATCTTGACCAGGGTGGACAGTGGTACTGGTCGGGGTGTGTAGCAGCGGTAGTAGGCGAGTTCGCCGGTGCGGCGGTTGCGGCGGACCAGCAGGTAGTGGTGGCCCGCCAGGCCGGGTGCAGTCAGGGCGATGTGCGTCCAGTCGTACCAGCGGTGTCCTTTCGCGCCGCGTCCGGCAGACAGCTTGTGCCAGGCCCGCCGCGGGATGCGTTTGGCCAGGTGGTCGGCGCGCTGCGGTCCGGCCGCGATGGGGAGACGGTGGGTGCTGGAGATGGCCAGCACGTAGCCCATCTGCCGCTGTTCCAGGACAGCGCGCAGATGGGGGTTGTCGCCGTAGACCTCGTCGCCGGCCGCCCATGCGGCCGGAACGCCGGCGTCCAGTGCCCGCTCGATCATCTGCGCGGCGAGTTGCGGCTTGGTGGCGAAGCCGACCCCGTCGGGCACTCCGGCGCGGCGGCACCGCCCGGGGTCGGATGTCCAGGACTTGGGCAGGTACAGCGCGCGGTCGATGCCCGCGTGGCCGTGCCGGGAGGTGTAGGTGAGGTAGACCGCGACCTGGGCATTCTCGATCCGCCCGGCGGTGCCGGTGTACTGGCGCTGTACTCCGACGGTGTGGGTGCCCTTCTTCAGGTCGCCGGTCTCGTCGACCACCAGCACGGCCTGGTCATCGGCCAGGTGGTCCACCACGAACGCCCGCAGGTCGTCGCGCACCAGGTCGGCGTCCCACTTCGCCCGGCCGAGCAGGTGCTGCAGCCCGTCCGGGCTGGTGTCCCCGGCGTGCTCGGCGATCGTCCAGCAGTTCTTGCGCGGCAGGTCGGCCAGCAGTCCCAGCACCAACTGCCGTATCGGCAAACGGGGTTCCAGCCGCGTGAAACGGCCGGCGATCCGGCCCAGCAGGCCCTCGAACATTGGCTGCCAGCGGTCAGGCACAACGCTGTGGCCCGCGGCCACCGCCTCGTCTTCAGTCCACACACCTGACGATGATCAGCGGTGGCCGCAGCCGTCTCCCCACCACCCCCACACCAGCAGGATCACAGCTCCGGCAGGAGTGCTAGGCGAGCCGGATCACGTTCCAGGACAGCGGTTCGAGGACGGCGCTGAGGGTGCCGTCACCCAGGGTGGTGCCGGCGACCTGGTGCGGGGTCACGCGTTCCTGATCGGTGAGGGTGTTGCGTGCGTCGGGGTCGGCGTCCGCGAGGGCGCTGTGCTCGACGACCGACGTCAGCCCGAGGCCGTTCAGGGTGACGTGCAGGGGAAGGGATTGCGTGCGGCTGCGGTTGACGGCGAAGAGGGTGACCGAGCCGTCCTCGGCACGCACGGCGGTGGCGTGCAGCAGGTCGGCCTCGCCGTACTTCTGCGTCTCGTACGTCGGCGAGTCCACCCGCACGTCGAGGACCTGCCCGCGGCCGTACTTCGATGCCTGCGCGAAGGGGAAGAACGTCGTCTGCCGCCAGGCCGGGCCGCCCGGCTCGGTCATGATCGGGGCGATGGCGTTGACGAGCTGGGCCAGGCAGGCGACGCGCACCCGGTCCGCGTGGCGCAGCAGCGCGATCAGCAGCGAACCGACGACGACGGCGTCCAGAACGCTGTAGCTGTTCTCCAGCAGACGGGGCGCCTGCGCCCAGGCCTCCGTGCCGGAGTCGTCCGGCCCGGTCAAGTCCAAGCCGTAGCAGACGTTCCACTCGTCGAAGGACAGATTGATCTTCTTCTTCGACTTCAGCCTCGCGCCCACGTGGTCGCAGGTGGCGACGACGTTCTCGATGCAGGACTCCATGTCGACGGCGGAGGCGAGGAAGGAGTCGATGTCGCCGTCGTGGGGTTCGTAGTAGGCGTGCAGGGAGATGTAGTCGACGAGGTCGTACGTTTCCTGCAGCACCGTCGCCTCCCACTGGGCGAAGGTGGGCAGCCACTGGGCGGAGGAGCCGCAGGCGACCAGTTCCACGGACGGGTCGAGCTGGCGCATGGCGCGCGCGGTCTCGGCGGCGATGCGACCGTATTCCGCGGCGGTCTTGTGGCCGGTCTGCCAGTGGCCGTCCATCTCGTTGCCCAGGCACCACAGCCGGATGCCGAAGGGGTCCTTGTCGCCGTGCGCGCGGCGCAGGTCCGACAGGGTGGTGCCCTGCGGGTGGTTGGCGTACTCCTGGAGTTCCAGGGCCTCGGCGACGCCGCGCGTGCCGAGGTTGATCGCCATCATGGGTGCGGCCTGGGGGCCGATCTTCTTCAGGAAGGCGATGTACTCGGACAGGCCGAAGCGGTTGGTCTCGGTCGAGCGCCAGGCGAGGTCGAGGCGGTGTGGGCGCTCCTCGACCGGGCCGACGGAGTCCTCCCACTTGTAGCCGGAGACGTAGTTGCCGCCGGGGTAGCGGATCGTGGTGACGCCGAGCTCGCGGATCAGCTCCAGTACGTCGGTGCGGATGCCCGCCTCGTCGGCCGCGGGGTGGTCCGCCTCGAAGATTCCGGTGTAGACGCAGCGGCCGAGGTGTTCGATGAAGGAGCCGAAGAGGCGGGGGGCGACCTCGCCGACGGTGAAGGAGGGGTCGAGGGTGAACCGGGCCGGGCGGGTGGGAACAGGCTTGGCGGTACCGGGGCTCATGGAGGTCCTTTCCACAGAGGTGAGCGAGCGTGGCCAGCCGTTGCACGTCGTTGTGCCCGATGCTGCTCAGCGTACGGACCGCCACGGACGTGTACCCGCCGAATTCTGAATCCTGTAGGTCGAGTTGCGCGGCTCAGCGATGTGGTAGGAGGCGGGCCTCTCTCCGCCGGCCTTGGGCGAGACGTCCCGCTTCGGCGGAACCCGGAGCGGTTCACATACCGACTGCGCCGGCACCTCTGCCGACGACGCCACCAAGCCCGGGCCAGCCGCAGCCCTCACCACCAAGCCACCCTCCAGCCACGAAGATCACAACTCCGGCTGGAGTACTAGTGTCCTGCGCC
The DNA here is from genome assembly GCF_040655255.1 of Kitasatospora sp. NPDC050463. NCBI lineage: Bacteria > Bacillati > Actinomycetota > Actinomycetes > Kitasatosporales > Streptomycetaceae > Kitasatospora > Kitasatospora sp. NPDC050463. The sequence continues at coordinate 227 of NZ_JBFAJO010000122.1, read as the reverse complement.
GGAGATCCGTCGTTAGATCTTGCGTGAGTGATTCTTCGGATGTGCCAGTGCGTCGTCGCGGTCCTGCGTTGGAGCCGCTGCTGCTGTCCGGCGAGGAGCGGGCGATGCTGATGCGATGGGCCCGCCGGGCGACGTCCGCCCAGGCGCTCGCGTTGCGGGCTCGGATCGTGCTGGCCTGCGACGGCCCGGATGTGCCGTCAATCGTCGGTGTCGCAAGGGAGTTGGGG
>NZ_JBFAJO010000121.1:0-14722 GCF_040655255.1 Kitasatospora sp. NPDC050463 | reverse complement strand
GAGGCCGCGGTTGCGGCTGTGAAGACGTGCCGCCTGCCGCTGTGGAGGCGCCGCTGTGCAGATTGCTGTGCGGTTTCCCACCCGGCCGGTACGCGAGGCGGGGCCTTCGAGAAGCCGGCGTGGCAGCTCGGAGGAGAGCAGCAGCTCGACAACGCCGTGTTCCGGTCCTCCAACCGCCCCACCCAGCCCGGTTCCGCGGATCTGAAGCAGCCGGGGAGCCCCCGCATGGAAGCCGAGTCGGAGCCTTACGTCCGTCTCGCGACCCTCCGCACCTTGCAGCGGGTCGTGGCGGACGTCAACGGTGCCCGCAGCCTGGCGGGCAGGCTGTGGTCGAGGGCGCGGTGCACGGGCTCGGCTTCGACGCCGCAGCCTGTGGCGCGCTCAGCTGGCGGCAGGGAGCTGGCGGGCGAAGCGGCGGACGGCATCAGTGAAAGCATCGGGGTCGTCGAAGTTCGCGAGGTGTCGTGCCCGCGGGATCAATTCGACGCGAGCGTACGGATGCGCGCGGGCGAAGTCCGCCTCCCCGGCACGGAAGACGGCGTCCTTCTCGCCGTTCAGGATTAGGACCGGAGCCTTCACATAACGCATCACACCCGCGTCGAAGCGTCCGAGTACTTCGGCCCAGGCTGCGGGCAAGGTATGGAAGGCGTAGCCGGAACGGATGGTCGCTTCTACCACTTCCCGTGGGTAGAGCCGCCGCAGCAATCGGTCGTTCCACCGGGCCAGGCGGTCCGCCGGAATACGAGGGACCAGCCTGGCGACCCACCCATAGGGTGCTGTCCAGAGGCCGCGGGTGGAGGCACTGGCTCCCGCGAGGATCAGCCCGCGCAGTTGTTCCGGACAGCGCCGCGCGAACTCCAGGGAGGCGTATCCGCCGAGCGAGTGCCCGACGATCAGAGCCGGCCCGCGGTCGAGCGAGTCCACCGCGGAAGCGATGATCTCCGTCGCAGTGCTCAGGCTCCAGGGCTGAGCCGAGCGCTCGCCGTGGCCAGGCAGGTCGACGGCGACTACCGGGAATTCGTCCCGGAGTGCGGCAAGCTGCATGCTCCACTGTCCCGCGCTGAAGCGCGTCCCGTGAACGAAGACTATGGGCACTGCATCCGCTGCTGTCATCAGTCCCCCCAGGTGACACCGTCCTCAAGCCGACTCTACCGGCGGGATCTTCCTCGCGATCAAGGGAGATGCCAGAAGGTGCTCAAACGGCCACATGTGTGGCGCTCAGTCACGTGTCTGCGGAGACGAGAACGAGGGCGTCCAAGATCGTTGTGTGACGAACAACCTGGACACCCTCGCGACAGCACTCTATGCGGCAACAGACGATCTACCCAGCAGATCCGGCCGCACCTCGTGCGCTCCGACGAGCGAGGCCGCCGAGACCCGCCGGACTGCCGGCAAGTAGGGGATTACCCGGGTCGGGGATCTCGTCCGCCGGGAGGAACGGGTCCAGTGGTCGGCGCAGGCGCGGGTCGGACATGCGCCCACGGTAGCCACCGCCCACCGACTGGCCCTCAAGATCCACGTCAACCAGACGTGGACCAGTAGCCGGTGACCGCTACCCACGACGATCCGGACCGCCCGCCCGCTCGCCCTGCGAGACTGGGGATCATGACTTATGCGGGTGCGGACTTGTTCTTGTTAGGTTCCGGCCGTGCGAACAAGAGACACGGGAGTGCTCGGGTGGCGGGTCTACTTCACGCGCCGCGAGCTGCCTGAGCCCCGAGCCGGCACGGGTGGGCTGACAGGACTGGACAACCTTGACGAGTGGCTGGACGAGCGAGGGATCGGGGACGGATCGCCGTATCTGATCGACCCGCTGGGCCGGTACGACGTCGACTTGAACGACTACTTCCTCACAGAGCTGGCCAACCAGCCGACCACCACGCAAGCGGCCGTCGCCTACGACCTGAAGCGGTTCCTGAAGTTCCTCTGGGACAACCGGGGCGCTCGGAGCTGGAAGGTCGCGACGAGGGAGGACCGGGCGGCGTTCAAGCACTGGCGTGTGAGCGACATCGCCGGCCCAAAGGTGGAGCTGACGACGTGGGACCGCGAGGTCGCGACGGTGCATCAGTTCTACATCTGGGCTCTGCGGGAGGGGCACGCGTCCCGCAACCCGTTCCGTCAGCGGGTGTCCCGCAGTCGTGATCCGCGCAGGCGGGGTGGAGAGCAGACCCCGGCGGAGGCGTCGCACGCGGGCCGCCCCAACGACGTCGTCTGGCTGCCGCCGGCGACCTACAGGCAGTGGCGGGATGTGGGGGTGCGGGGCTTCACCCCGGAGGGACTGCCGGACCGCTCGTTCCGGGGCCGGTTCGCCTCGCGGAACGCGGCATACACCGACTCGATGATCCGCACCGGGCTGCGTTTGTCCGAACAGACGAGCCTGTGTGTGTTCGAGGTCCCCGAGCCGGTGCCGGGCCTGCTGCACATGCGATCGTGGCTGCCGAAGGCCATCGCCAAGGGCGGCTCGGCCCGCCGGATCTACTTTCCGGCGTCCGCGCTCAAGGACCTGTGGGACTACGTCGAGACCGACCGGGCCGAGGCCCTGGAGGCGGCCCGCGACCGCGGCATCTACGAGCGGATCCGCCGTCCGTTGATCATCAGCGACCCCCGCAAGCCCGTCGTGATGGTCGACGGCGAGCGCCTGAGCATCGCCAAACTGGGTCACCATGAGCGGCAGCGGGTGCTGATCGACACCCCGCAGGGGCTGGAGCCGGCGGCCTTGTGGTTGAACCAGTACGGCTTGCCGAGCAAGCCGTCGGCCTGGCAGGAGGTCTTCAAGACCGCCAACGGTCGTTGCGAGCGGCAGGGGGTGAGGATCAGCTGTCATGCCCATGCCTTGAGACACAGCTTCGCGGTGATCACCCTCGAACAGCTCGTGCGCGGGCACATCCAGGAGCTGGCGACGATGACGCCACGTCAGCGCCTCACCTACCAGATGGTCTTCGGTGACCCCCTCAACTGGGTTCGGATGCGACTGGGCCACTCTTCGATCGAGGTCACGCAGCTCTACCCGCACACTCTCCAGGAACTGGAGATGGAGACCCGCATGGCGCTGATCCCCGACGGCTGGGAGCCGACCGGCGTCCACCCGGAGGACCTGGACGAGAAGGGCACGGCCGATGCCGCCTGAGATCCCGAACCAACGGCGCCGGACCGGCCGGGGCCACATCTCGCCCCAGCCACAGGGCTTCTACGCGCCGGAACTCGTGACCGACGAGGATGGGCCTGCCGTCGAGTTCTTCGGCGAGGACGGCCGCCGGGCCACCTACTCGTTCGCGAAGCTGCCGTGTCCTGGACTCCATGCGGACCTCGCCGCGGCCTGGGGCCGCAGGACCGGTGCGGAGGGCCAGCTGCGGACCCGCGGGGCGGCGGATCACGTCTGGGGCATCATCGGCCGGTGGCTCAAGTGGCTGGGCGAACTCAGCCGGCCGCCAAAGACGTTGCGCGGGCTGTCACTGTCCCACCTGCGGCGTTTCGACCAGCACCGGCGCATGTCGCTCCAAGCGGACAACGTCGTGCTGGAGATGGTCCAGATCAGAGGCCTGCTGAAGGAAGTCCAGCCGCCCGACCTGCTGCAACAGGACGTGCGGGAGTATCTGGACCAACCCGGACAGCTCTACGGCCGCTGGCGGCAAGTGCACTCCAAACCGGCCGCCCCCGGCTACTCGGACCGCGAGTTCGCGGCGATCGTGGCCGCCGCCCGCAAGGACGTGGTGGCGATCCGCCAGCGGCTACGAGCCTCGCACGCGCTCGCCGAGCGGTTCGAGACCGCCCCGCACACGTTGGGCGAGGAGGAGCGGACACGGGCTGAGGAGTTCGCGCGGATGCTGCGGACCGGTGAGGTTCCCGCCCTGCAGAGCGCCAAGAGGTCGAAGGGCCGTCTGCCCGACCTGAGCGCACAGAAGGAGTACGCGGGGCAGGTGTTCCTCACCGTCCCGGATCTGCCCGCGCTCATGGTGCTGGGAGTGGGACTGTCCGGCCGGAACAGTGAGACGATCAAGGAGCTGGCGGCCGAGCACCGACTTCTTCAGGGCCGGGCGGTCGCGGTGGAAGTGATCAAGCGGCGCCGGAACAAGACGCGCACGCGCGAGACGGTCCACTGGGAGGTCGGGAGCGAGAGCTCCCGACTGCACACCCCCGGCGGCTGGTTCCTGTTGCTGAACGAACTGGCCGCGGCGAGTCGCGCCTTCAGCCGCTCGGAGCGGGTGTGGTCGATCTGGACCGGCGGCACTGCCAACGGCACGGAGGACTTCCAGGCCGCCCGCCGCGCGGCCAAGGGGCACATCGACCCCTTCGGCCTCAAGCTGGGCCGGCAGTTCGATTGGAACCAGTGGGTCGCCCGGCACGGGCTGACCGCTGATGCCGCGGACGCCGAGGAGGATCCCGCGCCGCTGGTGCTCACGCTGGGCCGGCTGAAGAAGACGGTCGAGGCCCGCACGACCCGGGCGGTGGGTGGGCATCTGCCGTCCGCGTCGCGCACGAACACGCCGGACGTGTCGTTCCTGCACTACCTGCGAAGTGACCCTCGAATCCAGGACTGGGCCGAGCAGATCCTCACCGAGGCCCTGGAGGACACCGAGGCGTCGGCCAGGGCCTTCCGCGGGCGGATCCTGGACGAGCAGGCGGCCGAGGAGGCCGAGCGCGACCCGGAGGGCGTCGCGAAGACGCTGGGCACCACGGCGGACAAGCTCGCCGCCGCGGCGTCCGGCGATCTGGACACGCTGGTGACCTCCTGCCTCGACTTCGAGCACAGTCCCTACAGCGACGAAGGGCTCTGCGACGTGTCGTTCCTGACCTGCCTGCGCTGCCCGAACGCGCTGGTGGCCGAGCGGCACCTGCCGAAGCTCTTCGCACTCCTGCGATGGCTCCAGGACGAGCTCGACGCACGTGGTGTCGACGACTGGGTCGGCCGCCACGGCGTCACCTGGCTGATCATCACCCGCTTGATCCTGCCCAAGTTCACCGAGGCCCAGCAGGAGCGGGCCCGTGCGAACGCCCCGGAGGATCTGCCCACCGAATTGCTCGACGGACTCAGGGAGCCCTCGTGACCGACATCGCAGCTGGCGAAGGACAGCCGGATGCGCTCAGCTGCGGATGGGAACGCGTCCAAGCCGGTGCTTTCGTCCTGGCCGGCCGTCCACTGCGGCCCGGGGTTCGGTTGGCCGACACCTCACGGTTCGGCGAGGACGTCTGGGTACTCAAACACGCTCAGCTGCAACGCCAGCGGTCGGACATGGTGCTGAACTTCGTGCGGATTCCGGCAACCTTCCGCCAGGTCGCGAAGGAGATCTGTTTCACCCTCCTGCGCGGGGCCCTGCCGCCGGGCTGCGAGGCCATCCGCAGTCTCGACTTGATCCGGCGCTACCTGAGTGAGTTGGGGTTCGTCTTCAGGTGGCTGGCCAGTCGCGGCATCACGGAGGTCGCAGCGGTCACCCCTGCCGATGTCGAGGCGTTCGCCAGCTACATCGCCGAGCAGCGGGTCGGCCAGGGCACCAAGGACCATCGCCACCGAGGCATGCGGCTGCTGTGGTTGTGCCGGTCGAAGATCAGTGACCCCCTGGCCTTCGACTCCTTCGAGGTGCTTGCCCGACTGCGGCAGCCGCTGTCTCGCGCGGCGAGCCGCCCGGCCCGGGAGAACGCCACCGCCCGCATCCCCGAGCAGGTGCACTCTGCCTACCTGGTCTGGGCGCTTCGCTGGATCGACGACTTCGCTGAGGACGTTGTGGCCGCCCAAGAGGAGTGGCAGCAGCTGAACCACTGGTCGGCGCGGAACCGACGTAGGAGGGGGCAGAGGTCGGCCGGGCGCGGTCAGGACATTAAGGCCTTGGCCCGAGTGCTGAGCCGCTACCGGGCCGAAGGCCGCCCACTGCCCGGCTGGCAGGGTGAGCCCAATCGCAGCCACCTCGCCCGCGAAGCGAAGGTCGATCGGGGAAGCCTGGTCGGCGCGTACGCGTCCGGGAAGCTGATCCGCGAGGCCGCCGCTGAGCTCGGCATTGCCGACGCCACTTACCTGCGGGTGCCGGTCAGAGGGCTGCTGGACGGTCAGCCCTGGCGAGGGCCGATCGAGTACGACGACGTTGCCCACCTGACACGGATGTTGCAGACCGCCTGCTACGTCGTCATCGCCTTCCTCTCGGGCATGCGCGACGGCGAGCTCAAACACATCAAGCGCGGATGCGTGAAGGTCTGGCGCGATCAGGACGGGCGGGTCGTTCGCCGGTGGCTGACGAGTCTGGCGTTCAAGGGCGAGGACGACCCCGCCGGGGTCAAGGCCACCTGGGTGGTCAGCGGCCCCGCGCAACGGGCGGTGGAGATCCTGGAGCGCCTCCAGCCGGCCCGGCAGAGCTTCCTGTTCGCACTCCTGCCGTCCTCGCGCAACTACCACACCCAAGGCGGCCAGAACGAGGCCCGGACGACGACCGCGACCAACGAGGACCTCGTCGCCTTCCGGGAGTGGATTAACGGCTACTGCCGCCGCACCGGTCGGCCCGACAACGTCCCGCTGGTCAACAAGCAGGACTGGAAAGTGACGACACGTCAGTTCCGCCGCACGTTGGCGTGGTTCATCGCCCGTCGGCCCGGAGGCGTCATTGCCGGCGCTCTGCAATACCGGCATCTGGGGGTTCAGATGTTCGAGGGGTATGCCGGGACCTCGGACTCGGGGTTCCGAGACGAGGTCGAGTCCGAGGACGCCATCGCCCGCGGGGAGAAGCTCGGAGACCTGATCGTCAGCCACGAGTTCCACCACCTGAGTGGCCCTGCCGCAGCCGAGGCGGAGAGCCGACTCGCGACCTTCGAGAGACACGTCCAGTTCGACGGCAAGGTCATCAACGACGAGAAGCGGCTGCGGCGGCACATGGACCGCCACGATCCGCACATCTACCCAGGTCAGTACGTCACATGCGTCCACAACCCGGACCGGGCGCTCTGCCGCCGGTCCGACGGGAAGGAAGGCCCGTCACTGCCCGACTGCCAGCCCCTGCGCTGCCGCAACGTGGCTCTCACCAGCGGAAACATCGCCCACATGAAGGACTCCCTGGCGGCCTATGAACGTGAACTCGCCCGGGGCGACCAGCTAGCCCCACTCGTCCGCCATCGCCTGCAAGCCCGCCGACAAGAGATCGCCGACTTCCTCGCTGCGACCCCCGACCCCGGCCAGGACGTCACGTCGGAGGCATCATGAACCGCCCGCTGCCCACCGAGGAGCAGGTCCGCAGCACGATGGAGACCGAACTCGACGAGAGCAAGACCACCGGCCGTCGCGCCACGGTCACCAACGTCGAGAAGCAGCTCGGCGTCACGCACACGACGTTCTACCGGAACTACCCTGACCTGATCGAGTGGTTCAAGGCTCAGCTCGCCGCCCGGCGCACTGCGGCAGTCACCGAGAAGGACACCACCAAGCGCGAGGACGACCTGGACCGGCTCCGGCGCGAGAACACGGACCTGCGCAAGCAGGTCAGGATCTACGCCGAGGCGATCCGCCAGCTAACCCTGGACAAGGCCGCACTGGAAGACAAACTCCAGAGCAGGGATGGGCTCGCCAGCCTCGACGAGCGTCGTCGCCAACACCGAGCATCAGCGGACAACGGACACGAATGAAAGGCCCCCATAACATGACCGACCGTCGCAGCCTCTCGCTGCCCGCCTTCTCCGAGCCCGTCACCGACGCCGCCGTGCCCGCCCAGACGGGCGGCCGCCGGCTGCTGCCGGTCGAGCAAGGCGCCGACTTCCGCCAGCCGCCCGGCGAGACAGAACCCACGTCCGCTCCGGCCCGGCGCCCGCTCGCCGCTGGCGGCCTCACCTTCTCCAACCCGGACCAGCAGATCTGACCCGTCCCGGTCGCCGCACGGCTCTGACCTGCGCCGGTTTCATAGCTCGGCGCTCGGTCGAGCCGCCTCGAAGCTGGTCGCGAATCTATAAGACCCCGGCGTGACCTGCGGTTCTACCAGCCGTCCATCGCCCGGACGTCCCCGGAGATCGCGTACCGGCGGCAGGCGAGGATCTCCTCGGTGGTGATGCCGATGTCGCTCGCGAGGCGGGCGAGACCGCGGTCCTCGGCCTGGCGGTCGGAGACGTAGGCGGGGACGACCTCGAGGCGAGCGCACCGATGCCGAGCTGGGCGGCGCGCTGCTGGGTGATGGCGTCGCGGCTGGCAGAGACGTGGCGGCGCCAGGCCTCGGCGGTGATGCCGTCCGGGGTCCTCGATCGCCTCGGCGACGGCCGCCAGGTCGAGCAGCCGGTACGCCGTCGAGCGGCCGATCCCGAATTCGGCCAGCGCGTAGGCGCTCCAACTCGGGTACTCGAGGACGGTCCACACCCGGGCCTGGTGGGCGGCGCGGACCCGGCGGGCCAGGACCAGCACGGCGGCGCGGACGTCCTCGATCGCGGTGCGCAGCTGCTCGGTCAGGTCCCGGGCGCGCGCCGCGTCGATCGTCCATGTCCGGCTCATTCCCGCGCGGCCGGCCGGGGGAACCGCGGCGGGCCTGCCGAGGTGGGCCACGAGGGTGGTCTCGAACAGCTCCAGCATCGACTGGGCCTCGTGGACGCACTGCAGGGTGAAGCCGGCGTGCCACCGGCCACCACCGGGAGCACCCGGGCGAGGCCTCGCCCGGCCGGGACAAGGGGCCCGCCGCCACCTCCACCGGCACCTCCGCCCCCACCTCCACGCCGGCAGGGCCGCATTTCCGCAGTTCAGGTGCCCCGGACAAGGGGTTCAGACCGTGGCGACAACCCTTCTGCCTTCTCTGCTGTCGAAGACAGCAGAGACGGACCGTGGAAGCGCGGCTCGACCGCGCCGATCCGGGGCGCCGTCCTGGTGGCGCTCGCCCTGTTCCAGCGGGCGACCGCCCGGGAGCTGTGGCCGCTGGTCCTGCCCCGCCAGCGCAGCGACCGGTCGGCCCGCGACGCCCTGGGCGACCTGGAGGACGCCGGCCGGGTCCGCAAGGAACTGCGCCTGCCCCGACGGCCGCAAGCTGTGGTGCCTGACCGCCGCCGGGCCCCGTGAAGCCGCCGGCCTGCTCCCGGCCGGGGCGAAACTCCCCGGACGGTGCACGAGGGGCTTGGCCAATGGACTGGGACCGTTCGCCTCGACAACGACGCCGATGCCCTCGCCGTCGTGTACGCCAACGGCCGGGAACTCGTTATCGGCGACCGCGTCGGGTCGTTCCTGACCAGAGGCAACAGCGGCGCCACGGTCCAGATCCAGGGAAGTGGCCTTCCCCCGGTTCTAGCCAGCGAACAGGAAGCTGCCGCCATCGCCGTCCTCAAGATCGTCACCCCGCACCAGCTCTGGCGACTGCTGCGCCCGCGCGCCAAGGAGAACGAGTTCGCCCGCGCCGCGCTGAACGATGCGCGTCCAGGACATCCAGACCGGCGAGACCTACCAGGTGAAGGTCCCGCAACGGCTACCGCCCGCCCTGCGCCACCGCCCGGTCCACACCCCCAGCGACTTCTACGCCGACATGCGGCTGATCCGGCTGCGCGGCGGCCGCTTCGAGCTCACCGTCACCGCCGTCGATCCCGACGCCGCAACCGTCGACGGCTACGAGGCGACCACCATCACCTGCGTAAGCATCCAGCTCACCGACGACCAGGCCATCCTGCTCGGCCTGCCCACCGAAACCACATACGAGATCATCGGCTTCGTCAGCCCCGCCGACCAGGAGCACGGCGAGGACAATCGCCTTCCCCGTCACCGCCCCCTACACCGGCCTGCCTGATGATCGGCGTGAGGGACCGCCAAAGACATGACGGGGCTCGGTGCTTGCAACCAGGCCCCGTGAGTGCTCTCTTTGGTGAAGGTGCTGCTGCTGGGTGGGTGGGGCGTTATAGGTTTTCCGGGCGTACACCTTCGAGCACGTGGATCCGAGTGAGCAGGGGGTGGGGATGTTGGGGGAGGCGTTGACGGCGCTCGCCGCTGCCGGGGGCACCGCAGTGGTGCAGGCGGCGGGGACGAGCACGTGGCAGGGGCTGCAGCAGGCCTTGGCCAGGTGGTTCGGGCACGGGGATGAGGAACGTGAGCGCGCCGTTTTGGAGCGGCTCGACAGCACTTCGGTCGTACTCGCAGCAGCCTTGGACGGTGAGCTCGAGCGGGCCACGATCATGCAGCAGGCTGCCTGGCAGGCACGGTTCGAGACCGTACTTGAGGGGCTTCGTGAGAGCGAGCGCGAGCAGGCCGCCGAAGCGCTGCGGCTACTGCTCAACGCACACGCGGGTTGGGAGGCGTCGGCGGGAGACGGCGGTGCAGCTGTCAGTGGCCGTGTGGACATTCGCGCCGACCACGGCTCCGCAGCAGCCCTGCGCATGGGGGACGTTACGATCAACAACCCTCCGCAGCCGGGCCCGCACGAAGGCTGAGCGCGTCCGGCGACACTCAAGCTCGCGGTCTGGCAGAAGGCGAGGGCGGAGCAGGAGCCCAACCTCGAGTGGACTCCCCCATCCGCGCCCAGACCGCGATCACCGCCTCACACGGCGCCCTCGCGGTAGGCCACGCTGACCGCATCGCCTACTACGCGGAGCCCCCGAATGCCACGCTGCTCAAACGCGCCGCCCTCCTCGCCCAGAAGGTAGCCGTAGTCGAACGCACTTCGCGTCTCAGCCTGTTGGGTCCCGCCGGGCAGGCCGCCGAAGTACCCTTCACCGTACGCATCACCGTGTTCCGTGGGTCCGGTGACCCGCTGCCCGGCACACTCGGCGCCCTCACCGATGCCTACCTCCGCCTCCCACAGCGCCGCATGGTGATCACCGGGGTCGCGGGCGGGGGCAAGACAGTCATCGCGCTCGAACTCGCCCTGCTGCTTCTCGACCACCGTCAGCCAGAGGACCCCGTCCCCGTACGGCTCTCCCTCGCCGAGTGGGACCCCGAAACCCCTCTGGAATCCTGGCTCGTACGGCAAGTTGCCGACACGTATAGCCTCCGTAGGGGCACTGCCCACGACCTCGTCACCCAGCGCCTGGTCCTGCCCTTGCTCGACGGGCTCGACGAGATGGACGGCGAGGCGGGCTCGTCCGAGCGGGCTGCCCGCGCCCTTGACCAGATCAACCGCTACCACGGGCTGCGCGGCCCGGCTCCGCTGATTGTCACCTGCCGCAGCGAGACCTACGAACGCCTCTCCCGCGAGCGCGGCGGCCTGGAGTCCACGGCTGTCGCCGCTATTGAGGAGCTCGACTCCCGGCAGATCCGCGCTTACCTGGAACACACATTGGCCGCACGGCCCCACGCCGAGAAGCTGGCCTGGAGCGAGGTCATCGACAACCTCCACCTACTCCCTGCAGGCACTCTGTCCACTCCGTGGCGCCTGTACCTCGCCACCACCGTCTACTCCGGCGGCCGCGACCCACGCGACCTCCTCACCCTCGCGGACCCCACCGCAATCGACCGCCTCCTCCTGGAACGGCTGATCCCCACCGCCGTGGAAGCCTCCCCGCACCGCCGCTACAACGCCGAGCGCACCATAAGGTGGCTCACGTCGATTGCCACGCACTCCCCGATCCCCGCTGCTCGGGGTGGCGGCAGCGCCCCGGCTGCCGACATCCTTCTGCACCGCCTCGCGCCCGTAGTCGGACTGAAGCGGGTGATGTGCATCCAGTACGGCGTCGCCATCCTCTTCGGGGCTCTCGCATACTTGGCGGTGCTCTTCCGCTTCGACAGGATCACCGGCCGGGACCTGCTTATCGTGGCCGGCGCCGGCCTGATCTGGGGCGCGATGATAGGTGGTCTGGGGCTACACAAGGCAGTGGAACCGGTCCGGTTGGTCCGCCCACGGCTTCCGGTAGATCTCGCCCGGGAGCTGCTGCGCATGGACATCACGCAGACCTGGCGGGACCTGGTGAACAAGGGCGGACAGCGGGCCGGCCCGCTTCTCAAGAGGGTGAGCTTGGTGGTCATCATCCTGACTTCGCTGATCACCCCCCTAGCCAAGTGGCTCATCCCGGCCCCGACGTGGGGCGTCGCGGCGCTGGTCGGGCTGTACATGACACTCATGGTGTTTGTCGTGCGGGTGGCGGCCTGGCTCCTCTACGCCCTCGTCTCACCCATCCTCCTGTTCTGGGAGCTCTCGTTCCAAGAGGTCGACACACAGCCCGTACAACATCCTGGCGACGCCCTGCGCCAGGACCTCAGGTTCAGCGCGGTCGCCATCGCGGCCTCTGCCCCATGGGCGCTGCTGTGGCCCCCCGCGTTGCTGCTCGTGACGGTCGTCGCCCCGTGGATCGCGAACCGGGCCTGGATGCGGTACGCGGTGACCGCGGTGGTCGGCCGGGTACGGGGGAGGCTGCCCCTGCGTCCGGCTCCGTTCCTCGCCTGGGCGCACCGGGCGGGGCTGCTGCGCGTGACGGGGCGCACGTACCAGTTCCGCCACCGCGCCCTCCAGGAATGGCTTGGCAACGAGGCCCGGCGCCGGGCGGATCTCGAATGGCTTGCCCGGAGCGCGAGGAAGAGATCCCTCGGCGCCGGTCAACGGCTCGCATACGCAAAGCAGTTGGCGACGTTGGATGGCTCCGAGGGAAGTCTTGCCCTCGCCCGGCTCGCCTCCGATACCAAGCTCTGCCTCCACCAGCGGATCATGGCAATGGAGGCGAGAACAGTCCTCCACGAAGAGCTCGGCGAGCCCAAAGAGCGTGACGAGCAACTGGCACTGGTGCGGCGGTTCGCCGAAGTCCCCCTTCTGGAAGCTGACTCCTACGAGTACCGGTGGGCGACAGATGCCCTCACGCGCCTAGACCCGCCCACTGGGAAGGACCTGCTGACGCGCCTCGCCCAGAGCGCCAAGGCGGGGAGAGGCAGCGACGACATCCGGCTGTGGGCTGCCAAGACCCTGACGCAGATCGATCCCGAGGCCGGGCATGCCGCGCTTATCCACCTCGTACACGCCACGGACCTCGCAGACAGCCACCGAGCGCAAGCCGCCGCCGCGCTGCCCCAAGCAGACGGGTAACGATGAGGCGCTCAGCGGCCTCAGCCGCCGGGGGATGCCGCACAGCCACCCCTTCCGCCGAACAGGCGCGCACCCGGCCGAGGACGAGGACGAGGTGCGGGCCGTGATCGGCCAGGCCCTCGCGGACTACTTCAACGGCGGTCCCTACGGCGGGTTCTCTGCCGACGACTTCGACTCGCCCAACCCGACCCCGACCCCGACGACGGCGACCAGGCCGCCGACCACCTGGGCGAGACCTCGCCCGGCCAGGACAACAGCCCCGCCGCCACCCCCACGGGCACCTCCGCCCCCACCTCCACGCCCCTCACGCCCGCAACCGGCGTTCGCGCAGGTGGCCGGGACCCGCGGTGGTGTTCGTCGTGATGCTGGCGTTGAACTGCTGTCCCTGGCTGTCGGCGAGCCGCGCGCCGCTGCTGGGACTGTCGTCATAGACCGCCGTGCCCGTGTTGCCGAGCCGGAACTGGACCGCGACCAGCCTCATGCCGGCCTTCGGCGAGGAGAACGTATCCGTGGCACTCGCGGGGTCGACGACCTTGACGACGGTGACGTCCACCTTCTCCTCAGGCTTCTGCCCCGAAAGCGAAAGAGTGTCCCCGACCGAAGCGGCCGCCGGGACCGACGCGGCGGACGCCGAGGAACTCGCCCGCCCAGGCGAGACAGAAGGCGTCCCGGACACCGAAGAGGTCGCCGAGCTGCTCTGCGGCGAGGTAACCACCACCTGCCCGCTCGAACACCCCGCGACCAAAGCCACCAGCGGCAGACCCCACCCGAGAACGACCACACGACGCATCAGAACCTCCAGCCTCGGCAACCGCTGTACTCCCATCACCATCACCCAGACCCGCCCCACCCGCACCCCTGCCACGGGCCTGAAGAGCGCCCACCACCTCGCCCACGACCCTCAGACCGACACCGCGAACCCTCCTCGCCCTGAACGACGCCGAGGACCAGGCCGCCGCCACCCCGAAGCACACCCCGCCGCCCCCGCCGCCCGCCGCTGCGCACCGTGCCGCAGGCCCGCCCGGGTACTGTCCAACCAGCACCGACCGGCCGCTCGGACCGCCGCCGGGGACCAGTGAGAATCGCCCGCGACCTGTTGTCCCGGGCCCGGGCCGGTCCGGCAATCACGCTTCCGGTACCGCTTCCGGTCAACCCTCATCTTGATGGGGCATCAACGCAGGTCAGAGCCAATGTCCAGGCCCACCGAAGACGCCGACAACCCTAATCCGTAGTGAAGGCGGTTCCAGATCGTCCCGGTCGGGGGCTTCTGGGTCTGTCTGGCGTGACGGATACCTCTGGTTCCCCCAGGCCCGTGAGGCCCTCAGAGAGAGCGGTGCCGTCGCGGTGATGATGGTGGGTTCGTGGTGGCCGCGTGGGCGCCGGGCTGATGCCTGGACAACCCTTGACCTGCGAGGTCCGTAGAGAAGAGCGGCGCGGTCCGGCGTCCTCGGGCCGCCGCGAAACCCGCCGGTGATCGTGTTGTCGTGGTCGTGGTGCGAGCCCGTTCCAGGGATGATGACCTCTTCTTGAATCCGCGAGCCTTCGAGCTCTGGTGCAGACGGGGGCCCCTGGGGCGCGCTGGTGTCATGAACGGCTACTGAGATGGCGGACCGTCGAGTCCTGGGATTAGGGCGCCGCGTGACCCGCATGTGCTCGTGACCTGCGAAAACAGACAACGTTGGGAGAGTCGGTTTGAGGTGACCCCCGCGGTGTGGACACACCTGACAATGGATCTTGTCAGTCCAGGAAGGTGAAGATCTACATGGCGAGGCCATCGAAGTACAGTG
>NZ_JBFAJO010000120.1:0-14907 GCF_040655255.1 Kitasatospora sp. NPDC050463 | reverse complement strand
CTCAGCCACGTGATCATTCTGGCGGCACATCCCGTCCGGCACGACAACCGGACGGGATGTCACAACGGGGCGAACGTTGCTTGATGCGGCACTAGTCACCGTCTGACCACCACCGGACCACACCTGGAAACGGCGACAGGCTGTCGGGGCCCACTGGGAGAGGAGGCCCCGGCAGCCTGTCGGCCTGTCCGCGGGAGGTTCAGGCGGCGGCGGGCTCGCGCGCGGGCGCGAGTTCGCCGCGCTCCTCCTTGGCGAGGGTGCGCTCGGCGAAGAAGCCGCCGGTGGGCAGCACCGAGAGGACGAAGAGCAGGATGCCGCGCTTGGCGTCCCACTTCTGCGCCTGCCAGGCCATGATCCAGAAGACCACGTACAGGATGAACAGCACCCCGTGGACCATGCCCATCACCGGGACGGCGTCGAAGCTGGTGGTGCGCTTGAGCACCGAGCAGACCAGGAGCAGGAGAAAGGAGAGGCCCTCGGGGCCCGAGACCAGACGCAGGCGGTGGACGGCGCTGCTGTTCACGATGGGTACCTCGAATAGGGGTCGAAGATCGCTTGTGAACCGGCTCACAAGCATCCCCGCCATTATCACCGAGCACACGCCCGGGCCCGCGCCCGGGGTACGCGCACGGGTACGGCCGGCGTCCGGCCGGGTGTGATTTGTCGCAGACCGGTACCAGAAAGGCGACGCCCCTCCCCCGGAACCGCCGGATCCCGCTACATTGCGGCGGTGGCACAGTTTCGACTCCAAGGGTCCAAGACGCTCGCCGTCGACATGACGGGCGACGCCGTGAAAGCAAGAAACGGCTCGATGGTCGCGTACAGCGGCCAGATGAACTTCAAGAAGCTCTCCGGCGGCGGCGACGGTCTGCGCGGCATGGTGACCCGGCGGCTCACCGGCGAGCAGATGACGGTCATGGAGGTGAAGGGGCAGGGCACCTGCTACTTCGCCGACCGGGCGACCGAGATCAACCTCGTCCGGCTGAACGGCGAGACGCTCTACGTCGAGTCGGACAACCTGCTCTGCACCGAGGGCACGCTGAAGACCGGCACCACCTTCACCGGTCTCAACGGGATCTCCTCCGGCAACGGCCTGTTCACCACCAAGGTGGAGGGCCACGGCTGGGCCGCGCTCACCTCCAAGGGGCCGGCGATCATCCTGCGGGTCTCCCAGGGCATGCCGCTGCGGGTGGACCCGGGGGCGTACGTCGCGCACACCGGCAACCTCAGCCGCAGCCTCAAGTCGGGCGCCGGCTGGTCCACCTTCATCGGCGAGGGCGGCGGCGAGGCCGTCCAGGTGGAGTTCTCCGGCGAGGGCCTGGTCTACGTTCAGCCGTCCGAGAAGATCACCGTCGGGGGCGACGTCTGATGCCGTTCACCAGGATCAACAACAAGATGATCGAGGCCCGGGTCGTCCCCGGGCAGCGGCTGTTCAGCCAGCGCGGCGCGATGCTCGCGTACACCGGCGAGGTCCGCTTCACGCCGAACATCACCGGCGGCCAGGGCGGGGTCATGTCGATGATCGGCCGCCGGGTGGCCAACGAGGACACCCCGCTGATGACGGTCGAGGGCCAGGGCACCGTGATGTTCGGCCACGGCGGCCACCACGTGCACGTGATCGAGCTGGCCGGCGACACCCTGTACGTCGAGGCGGACCGGTTGCTGGCCTTCGAGGGCTCGCTGCAGCAGTCCACCATGTTCATGGGCTCGCAGGGCGGCGTGATGGGCATGGTCCGCGGCCAGGTGACCGGGCAGGGCCTGTTCACCACCAAGCTGGACGGCCACGGCTCGGTGGCGGTGATGGCGCACGGCGGCGTCTTCGAGCTGCCGATCACCCCCCACCAGCCGGTCCACGTCGACCCCCAGGCCTATGTCGCGCACCGCGGCCAGGTCCAGAACAAGCTGTCCACCGCGCTGGGTTGGCGCGACATGATCGGACGCGGCTCCGGCGAGGCCTTCCAGCTGGAGCTGTCCGGGAACGGCACGGTGTTCGTGCAGGCGAGCGAGGAGAAGCTCTGATGTCCTACCCGCCGCAGCCCCCCTACGGGCAGCCGCACGACCCGTACGGCCAGCAGCAGCCGTACGGCCAGCCGTCGCCGTACAACCAGCCCACCCAGCCCGGCTTCCCCGCCCCGCCGCCGCCCGGCTACGGCCCGCCGCCCGGCCAGGGCTACCCGGCGCAGGGCTACCCGCCGCCCCCGCAGCAGGGCTACCCCGCCCAGCAGCCGCAGCAGTACGCCCAGGAGCAGTTCGGCGGTGCCCAGGCCCCGCTGCCCAAGGCGCAGGACGGCTCCGGCCCGGTGGTGCACGACGCGCACAGCCTGCCGGCCAACGACAACGTCAACCCGTACGCCTTCTCGGTGGACCTGAACGGGTCGTACTTCCTGCAGAAGGGCAAGATGATCGCCTACTACGGCGACATCTCCTTCAAGGGGGTCGGCGCCGGCGCGATCGACCGGATGCTCGGCCAGCACTTCAACTCGCCGATGCACGCCGCGGACTGGGTGGTCGCCGAGGGCCGGGGCAAGCTGCTGCTGGCCGACCGCGCCTTCGACCTCAACTCCTACGACCTGGAGGAGGGGAACCTCACCGTCCGCTCGGGCAACCTGCTGGCCTACGAGCCCACGCTGCGGCTCAAGCAGTCGATCATCCCGGGGTTCCTCACCCTGATCGGCAGCGGCAAGTTCGTGGCCGCGTCCAACGGTCCGGTGCACTTCGTCGAGCCGCCGATCCGGGTGGACCCGCAGGCACTGGTCGGCTGGGCGGACTGCCCGGCACCGTGCCACCACTACGACCACGACTACATGCACGGGGTGATCGGCGGGATCCGCCGGCTCACCGGCCTGGGCGGGGCGTCCGGCGAGGAGCACCAGTTCGAGTTCATCGGGGCCGGCCAGGTGCTGCTGCAGTCGACCGAGGTGCTGATGGCCGAGCGCGCGGTCGGCCAGGTCCACGCCGAGGCGGGCGTGCCGATGGGCGGGGTGCCGTCGCAGCCCGCGTCGGCCCACGGCGGAGGCAACCTCAACGTCCCCGGGCTCGGTAATCTGGGCGACCTCGGGCGACGCTTCGGCCTGTAAACTCGTACAAGATTTAACTAAATGCGGTATGCTCGCACCCATGGATACGCGCACGATCGACGCCGCCGACGTCCCCCCCTCGCAGCCCGAGGAGGGGACTCCCTGGCTCACCGCCAGGGAGCAGCGGCTGTGGCGCGCCCACCTGGAGGTGGCCAAGCTGCTGGACTACCAGCTCAGCCGCGAACTCCAGCCGCACAACCTCGCGATCAACGACTACGAGATCCTGGTCGTGCTCTCCGAGGCACCCGAGCGGCGGATGCGGATGACCGACCTGGCCACCGCCACCCTGCAGTCCAAGAGCCGGCTCTCGCACCAGATCACGCGGATGGAGACGGCCGGGCTGGTGCTGCGGCAGGAGTGCCCGGGCGACCGGCGCGGCCTCTACGCGCACCTCACCGAGCAGGGTTGGGAGACCATGCAGAAGGTCGCCCCGGACCACGTGCGCAGCGTCCGGGCACACTTCATCGACCGCTTCACGCCCGAGCAGCTCGACGCGATGTACGAGGCACTGGCCCCGGTCGCCGAGCACCTGCGAGGCCTGCGCGGCCGCGCCTAGGGTCCGCGGAGGGCCGGCCCCCGTCGTCGACGGGGGCCGGCCCTCTCGTCGTGTTCAGCCGTGGGTGAGCCCCGCCACCAGCTCGTCGGCGGCGCCGTACGGGTCCAGCTCGCCGGCCACCACCCGCTCGGCCAGGGTGGCCAGGTGCCGGTCGCCGTGCAGGTCGCCGATCCGGGCCCGCAGCGCGGACAGCGCGATCGCCTCGATCTCGTCGGCGGCCCGGCGGCGGCGGCGCACGGCCAGCTCGCCGTGCTCCTCCAGCCAGGCGCGGTGCTTCTCCAGCGCCTCGACCACCTCGTCCATGCCCTCGCCGCGGGCCGCCACGGTCTTCACGATCGGCGGGCGCCAGTCCCCCGCCTCCCGGGCCTCGCCGAGGCCGAGCATGTGGTTCAGCTCCCGGGCGGTGGCGTCGGCCCCGTCCCGGTCGGCCTTGTTGACCACGAAGACGTCGCCGATCTCCAGGATCCCGGCCTTGGCGGCCTGGATGCCGTCACCCATCCCGGGGGCGAGCAGCACCACGGTGGTGTCCGCCTGGGCGGCGATCTCCACCTCGGACTGGCCGACGCCGACGGTCTCGACCAGGATCACGTCGCAGCCGGCCCCGTCCAGCACCCGCAGCGCCTGCGGGGCCGACCAGGAGAGGCCGCCGAGGTGGCCGCGGGTGGCCATCGAGCGGATGAACACCTCGGGGTCGGTGGCGTGGTCCTGCATCCGGACCCGGTCGCCGAGCAGCGCACCGCCGGAGAACGGCGAGGACGGGTCCACGGCCAGCACCCCGACCCGCTTGCCGAGCCGGCGGTAGGCGGAGACCAGGGCGGAGGTCGAGGTGGACTTGCCCACGCCGGGCGAGCCGGTCAGCCCGACGGTGTAGGCCCGGCCGGTGTAGGGGGCCAGTGCGGCCATCGCCTCGCGCAGTTGCGGGGCGGCGTTCTCGACCAGCGAGATCAGCCGGGCCACCGCGCGCGGCCGGCCTGCCCGGGCCTGCTCGACCAGGGTCGCGACATCGATCATCAGGAGCTCCTAGCGCCGAAGGGCTGCGGACCGCTGGTGGCGGTCCGCAGCCCCGAAGGTATGTCGGATGATCAGGCCTTGGCGGCCGGCTCCTGCGGGACACGGACGATCAGCGCGTCGCCCTGACCGCCGCCGCCGCAGAGCGCGGCCGCGCCGATGCCGCCACCGCGGCGCTGGAGCTCCAGCGCCAGGTGCAGCACCACGCGGGCGCCGGACATGCCGATCGGGTGGCCGAGCGCGATCGCGCCGCCGTTGACGTTGACGATGTCGGAGGAGACGCCCAGGTCCTTGATCGACTGGTGGGCGACGGCCGCGAACGCCTCGTTGATCTCGATCAGGTCGAGGTCACCGACCTCCAGGCCCTCCTTGGCCAGCGCGTGCTTGATCGCGTTGGACGGCTGCGACTGCAGCGAGTTGTCCGGGCCCGCGACGTTGCCGTGCGCGCCGATCTCGGCGATCCAGCTCAGGCCCAGCTCCTCGGCCTTGGCCTTGCTCATCACGACCACCGCGGCGGCGCCGTCGGAGATCTGCGAGGAGGTGCCGGCGGTGATCGTGCCGTCCTTGGTGAAGGCCGGGCGCAGCTTGGCCAGGCCCTCGACGGTGGTGTCCGCGCGGATGCCCTCGTCCTGGCTGAAGACCAGCGGCTCGCCCTTGCGCTGCGGGATCTCCACCGGGGCGATCTCGGCCTCGAAGATGCCGTTCTGCTGGGCCTTGGCGGCCCGCTGGTGGGAGGCGGCGGCGATCTCGTCCTGGATCTCGCGCGGGAT
Source organism: Kitasatospora sp. NPDC050463 (assembly GCF_040655255.1). Taxonomy (NCBI): domain Bacteria; kingdom Bacillati; phylum Actinomycetota; class Actinomycetes; order Kitasatosporales; family Streptomycetaceae; genus Kitasatospora; species Kitasatospora sp. NPDC050463. Next base: position 9,496 of record NZ_JBFAJO010000120.1, on the reverse strand, counting down.
GCCGAGGCGGATGTTGTGCTTCTCCGTCGACTCGCCCATCGGGATGTTCTCGTAGGCGTCGGTGAGGCCGTCGTGCGCCATCTCGTCGAGCATCTCGATCGCGCCGTACTTGTAGCCCTCACGGGACTTCGGCAGCAGGTGCGGGGCGTTGGTCATGGACTCCTGGCCGCCGGCCACCACGATGTCGAACTCGCCGGCCCGGATCAGCTGGTCGGCCAGCGCGATGGCGTCCAGGCCGGAGAGGCAGACCTTGTTGATGGTGAGCGCCGGGACGCTCATCGGGATGCCCGCCTTGACGGCGGCCTGGCGGGCCGGGATCTGGCCGGCGCCGGCCTGCAGCACCTGGCCCATGATCACGTACTGGACCTGGTCCCCCGTGACGCCGGCCCGCTCCAGAGCGGCCCTGATCGCGACGGCCCCGAGGTCGACGCCGGAGAATCCCTTGAGCGAACCGAGCAGGCGACCCATCGGGGTCCGCGCACCGGCAACGATCACAGAGGTGGTGTTGGTCATGGGACGAGCCCCTTCGCACGTCGTGGCCAGGTGAGGATTCCGCTCAATGTACTGACCTGCTACCCGTCCGTCACCGGAGCGACGGTGTGATCGAGCGCACTGGCACTGTCCAGTCAACACCGTGTCAACCCGGTCCGGGTGAACCCCGCCCGTGTGAGCAGGCTCGCACCCGGATCGCTGGCGCACCCCGGCCGCATGCGCTGCACTGTTGCCGTCCCGTTGCCCGCCCAGACCCGGAGGCCACCGTGCTCACCCGCATCGACCACATCGGCATCGCCTGCCGAGACCTCGACAAGACGGTCGAGTTCTACCGCGCCACCTACGGCTTCGAGGTGTTCCACAGCGAGGTCAACGAGGAACAGGGGGTGCGCGAGGCCATGCTCAAGATCAACGACACCGGTGACGGCGGCGCCTCCTACCTGCAGCTGCTGGAGCCGACCCGGCCCGACTCCACCGTCGCCAAGTGGCTGGAGAAGAACGGCGAGGGCGTCCACCACATCGCGTTCGGCACCGCCGACGTGGACGGCGACTCCGAGGAGATCCGCGCCAAGGGCGTCCGGGTCCTCTACGAGCAGCCCCGGATCGGCTCGATGGGCTCGCGGATCACCTTCCTGCACCCCAAGGACTGCGGTGGCGTCCTGACCGAACTGGTCACCTCCGCCGAGCCCGGGGAGCACGACGAGCACTGACCCGCACACGGGTGCCGTCGGGCTCCGACGGCACCCGCCGAGGGTCCGCCCGGGCCCGCCGAGGGTCCGCCCGGGGCCCGCCCGAGGGGTCTGCCGAGAGCTCCACCGAAGGCCCGCCACCCTCATGACCCGTCAGTAATGTCGTCCGATGCCCGGAAAACCCCTACGCGGCCATTCCCCCGCAGGGCGCTCCCACTACAATGCCCAGGTGCGCGAAGACTCCGGGGGACGGGGACGACGGGCACGGCCGATGACAGGCCTGTCCGCCCACCGGTGGTCGGCCCGTCGCAGGGGAGTCCATTACGCGGGCACGGCTGAACAGTCGCAGTTCGGATCTGTCACCATTCTCCACAAGGCAAGAGTTCGCCCAGAAGTCCACCCGGACGGGGGAACGCGGTACGACCGCGCTCCCGTGACCAGGACTTCGACGACCGTGGCGGACGCCCCCGACCAGACAGGGGCCGTCCACCAGGCTGCGGATGCAAGGACCAGTCGGACCGGGGCCCCGGACACGGGAGCCCGGGAACGGCCGGGTCGAGGACGCGACCAGGAGATGGATGGGACCGCGGAGTGCGGGGCTACGACCGCTACGAGGTTGACGATCACCTCTCCCAGTTCGAGGCCGAGATGGATCGGACTCGCAAGGAGCGGGACAAGGCCGTCGAGCATGCCGAGGACCTCGCCTACCAGGTGGAGGTGCTCCGGGCCAAGCTGCACGAGTCCCGTCGCATGCTCGCCCAGCCGCGTGCCTTCGACGCCGTGTCCGGCCAGGCCGAGCAGCTGCTCCGCACCGCCGAGATGCAGGCCCAGCAGCTGCGTGCCGACGCCGAGCGGCAGCTGCGCGACTCCCAGCAGGCCACCCAGCGGCTGATGGCCGAGGCCGCCGAGCGCACCGCCCGGCTGGAGGCCGAGCTGGCCGCCCGCCGCCGCCAGCTGGAGGACGAGCTCACCGAGCTGCGGCGCAGCGCCGAACAGCACGTCAACGAGAACGTCAACTGGGCCGAGCAGACCCGGGCCGGCACCGAGCAGGAGGCCCAGCGCCTGCTGCAGGAGGCCCGCGCCGAGGCCGACCGGATGATGGCCGCCGCTCGCGCCGAGGCCGCCGCCCTGTCCGACCAGGCCCGTGCGCAGACCGCCGCCGACGTCGACGCCGCCCGCGGCGAGGCCCAGGCCGCCGCCGAGGCCGCCATCCAGCGCGCCCACAGCGACGCCGAGCGCCTGCTGCGCGCCGCCTCCGAGCAGGCCCAGCAGGCCGGCGCCCAGGCCGCCGCCGACGTGGACGCCGCCCGTGGCGAGGCCCAGCTGCAGCTGGCCGCCGCGCACGCCGCCGCCGAGCAGCAGCTCGCCGCCGCCCAGGCCGAGATCCGCCGGCTCAAGGAACACACCACCGCCGAGCAGGCCCGCGCCGAGGAGGCGCTCGCCCACGCCCAGGCCGAGATCGAGCGGCTGCGCGCCTCGGCGATCGCCGAGGCCGAGCGCACCCGGCGGGAGGCCACCGAGCTGCGCGCCCAGGCCGAGGCCGCCGCCGAGCAGCTGCAGGCGGACGCCGAGGCCGCCGCCGAGCGCAAGGTCGCCGACGGCGAGGCTGCCAGCGAGCAGCGCTCGCAGACCGCCCGGGCCGAGGTCGCCCGGATGGTCGCCCAGGCCACCAAGGAGGCCGAGGCCATCAAGGCTGCGGCCGCCACCAAGCAGGCCGAGGCGGAGGCCGCCAGGGCGGCCGCCGCCGAGGAGAGCGAGCGGCTGCGCGCCACCGCCGAGTCGGTGGCCGGCGAGCTGCGCGCCGAGGCCGAGGCCGCCATCGCGGACCTGCGGTCGCAGGCCGAACGCGAGGTCGCCGAGCTGCGCGCCCAGGCCGAGGCCGCCGCCGAGCAGCTGCGCAGCGAGGCCGAGGAGGCCGGCCGGGCGGCCGGCGCCAAGGACGCCACCGTCCACCTCGCCAAGGCCGCCAAGACGGCCGAGGAGATGCTCGGCCGGGCCAATCAGGACGCCGAGGCCGCCCGCGCCGAGGCCGCCACCGAGGCCGAGCGGATCCGTACCGAGGCCGCCGCCGAGGCGGAGCGGCTGCGCGAGCAGGCGCAGGCCGCCGTCGAGCAGGCCCAGAACGCCGCCCTGGACGACGCGGCCGGCATCCGCGAGCGGGTCCGGCAGATGCAGGACGAGGCCGCCCGGCTGCGGGCCGAGGCCGAGGAGCTGCGCGCCCAGGCCGCCGCCGAGGCCGACCGGGTCCGCGGCGAGGCCCGCCGCCAGGCCGTCGTCCAGATCGAGGAATCGGCGAAGAGCGCCGAGGAGCTGCTGACCAAGGCCAAGACCGACGCGGACGAGCTGCGCGCCGGCGCGGCCGCCGAGATCGAGCGGCTGCGCGAGCAGGCCAAGCAGCAGGCCGCCGAGACCCAGGGCCGCGCCGAGCAGACCCTCGACCGGGCTCGCGCCGAGGCCCAGAAGATCGTCGGCAACGCCGAGCAGCAGGGCCAGGACGCACTCACCGCGGCCAAGGCCGCGGCCGCCGAGAACCGCACCGCCGCCGAGCGCGAGACCGGTGAACTGCGCCGCGAGGCAACCGAGTTCGACCAGCGGGTGCGCGCCGAGGCGAACGCCGAGGCGCAGGCCGTACGGGCCGAGGCCCAGGCCGAGGCCACCGCCGTCCTGGACGCCGCGGTCGCCGACGCCGAACGGCTGCGCACCGAGGCCGACGCCGAGCTGGCCCGCACCCGGGCCGAGGTCGACGCCGCCGCCGAGGCACTGCGCGAGGAGAGCCGGCGCGAGCGCGAGGAGGCCGCTGCCGGGCTGCTCCGCGAGCGCGAGGAGACCGCCGAGCAGCTGGCCGCCGCCCGGGCCGCCCACGAGCAGGCCGCGGCGGCCGCCGCCGAACTCACCGAGCGCACCGCCGCCGAAACGGCCGCGCTCCGCGAGGCCGCCGAGGCCCACGCCGACCGGCTGCGCACCGACGCCGAACGGAGCGCCGCCGAACTCACCGAGTACACCGCCGCCGAAACGGCCCGGCTGCGGGCGGAGGCCGAGGAGGCGCTGGAGACCGCCCGGGCCACCGCCGAGCGGCGGACGGCCGAGGCCGAGGCCACTGCTTCGGCACTGCGCGAGCAGGCCGAGGCCGACCTGACGCTGGCCGCCGAGCAGGCCGAGACGGTCCGGGCCGAGGCCGGCCGGGAGCTGTCCGAGGCCCGTGCCACCGCCGACTCGATCCGCGCCGAGGCACAGGCCGTACTGGACCAGGCCGGTGTCGACGGCGACGAGCTGGTCGCCACCGCCAAGGCCGAGGCCGCCGAGCTGGTCGCCACCGCCGAGGAGGAGGCCGCCGAGGTCCGCCAGTCGGTGGCCGGTATGCACGAGGCCGCGTCCCAGCAGATCGCCGAGCTGCGGGCCACCGCCGAGCGCGAGGCCGCCGAGGTCCGCCGGGAGGCCGAGCAGGCCGCCGCCGAGCTGCGCGACACCGCCGAGCGGGAGAGCGCCGAGCTGCGGGCGCTGGCCGAGCGGGAGACCGCCGAGCTGCGCGAGCGCACCGACCGCGCCGTCGCCGAGCTGCACGAGACGGCCGAGCGGGAGACCGCCGAGCAGCGCGCCCTCGCCGACCGCGAGACCACCGACCTGCGGACCCGGACCGCCGCCGAGACGGCCGCGCTGCGTGAGCAGACCGAGCTGGAGCTGGCCGCCGAGCGCGAGGCCGCCGAGGCCGAGCTGGCCCGCCGCCGCGCCGAGGCGCAGGCCTACGACGAGCGGCTGCGCACCGACGCCGAGGCCGAGCTGCGCGGCGCCCAGGAGTCCGCCGAGCAGCAGCGGGCCGCCGCCGAGGAGCGGGCCGCCGCCGCGATCGCCGAGGCCGAGGACTTCGCCGCCGCCCTGCGGGCCGAGGCCGAGGAGTACGCGATGGCCACCCGGACCCTCGCGGACGACTACGACGCGGACACCCACGCCCGCGCCGACGCCTTCGACGCGGACACCCGCGAGGCCGCCGAGCAGTTCGACAAGGCCACCCGCGAGCGGGCCAAGTCCGTTCTGGAGCGGGCCTTCGCCGACGCCGAGGCGCTCGGCGAGGACGCCCAGACCACCGCGCTGGCCACCACCGCCGCCGCCGAGGAGCAGGCGGACGCGATGGTCGCGGCCGCCCGCAAGGAGGCCGACCGGCTGGTCGCGGCCGGCGAGGCGGCCGGCCAGGCCGAGGTCGAGAAGGGCCGGGCCGACGCGGACGCCCTGCTCTCCGAGGCCCGCCGGGACGCCACCGCGATCCGCGAGCGCGCCGAGGAACTGCGCGAGCGCACCGACGCCGAGGTGGAGGCCCTGCACGAGCGCGCCCGCAAGGAGAACGCGCAGGCCATGAAGTCGGCGGGCGAGCGGGTGGACGCGCTGGTGACGGCCGCCCAGGAGCAGCTGACCGAGGCCGAGGAGCAGGCGGTGGCCACCGTCACCGAGGCCGAGGAGCGGGCGGCGGCACTGATCGCGGCCGCCGAGGAGCGCGCCAACGAGCTGACGTCGGAGGCGTCCGCCGAGGCCAGCAAGGTCCGGATCTCGGCCGTCCGCAAGGCCGAGGGCCTGCTGAAGGAGGCCGAGACCAAGCTCGCCGACTCGACCGACCGTGCCGAGGCCCTGATCATCAAGGCCGAGGCCAAGCTGAAGTCCGCCCAGGAGGAGTCCGAGGAGCGGATCGAGACGGCGGCGGCCGAGGCGGAGAAGCGCCTGCGGACCGCCGACGAGGCCGCCGACGAGCAGATCGAGCTGGCGAAGGCGGAGGCCGAGCGGGTGCTCGCCGAGGCGCGGGCCGAGGCGACGCGGGTCACCGACGAGGGCCGGCGCGAGCTGGACGAGCTGGTGCGCCGCCGCAAGGACATCAACACCGAGATCTCCAGGGTGCAGGACGTGCTGTCCGCGCTGGAGGCTTTCGAGGCACCGTCACCGGTCGCACAGGCAAACGGGGGAAGTACCAGCAAGAAAGACGGGGGGACCAAGGCCGGCGCCGGAGTCGGTTCCCCCCGGTCGGGTGGCAATCGCTCCGGCGGCGCACCACCCGATTGAGCGGACATTCTCCGCGAGACAACGGCATTTCGCCGACGACACTCCGGTACCGTGTCAGGATTCCCTCAACCACCTCAGCGGTTTGACGACAGGAAGCCCAGAACCCCATGAGCGACAGTCACTCCCCTCACGGCTTCGACCTGGTGCGCCGTGGGTACGAGCGTGCCCAGGTCGACGAGCGGATCACCAAGCTGGTGGCCGACCGTGACAGTGCCCTGACCCGGATCAGCGCGCTGGAGAAGCGCATCGAGGAGCTCCACCTGGAGACCCAGACCGCGCAGGCGGCGGTCACCGAGGCGGAGCCCTCCTACGCCGGTCTCGGCGCCCGGGTCGAGAAGATCCTGCGGCTCGCCGAGGAGGAGGCCAAGGACCTGCGCGACGAGGCGCACCGCGCCGCCGAGCAGCACCGCGAGCTGGCCGAGGCGGCCGCCCAGCAGGTCCGCTCCGAGGCCGAGAACTACGCCAAGGACCGCAAGGCCAAGGCCGAGGACGAGGGTCTGCGGATCGTCGACAAGGCCAAGAGCGACAGCGCCCAGCTGCGCGCCGAGGCCAACAAGGACGCCCAGAACAAGCGCGAGGAGGCGGACGCCCTCTTCGAGGAGACCCGCACCAAGGCCGCCCAGGCCGCGCTGGAGTTCGAGACCAACCTGGCCAAGCGCCGCGAGCAGTCCGAGCGCGACCTGGCTGCCCGTCAGGCCAAGGCCGAGAAGCGCCTGGCCGAGATCGAGCACCGGGCCGAGCAGCTGCGCCTGGAGGCCGAGAAGCTGCGCACCGACGCCGAGCGCCGCGCCCGCCAGACGGTGGAGACGGCCCAGCGCCAGTCCGAGGACATCGTGGCGGACGCGAACGCCAAGGCCGACCGGATCCGCAGCGAATCCGAGCGCGAGCTGGCGGCGCTCACCAACCGCCGCGACAGCATCAACGCCCAGCTGACCAACGTCCGCGAGATGCTGGCGACGCTGACCGGCGCGGCCGTGGCCGCCGCCTCGCTGCCGAACGACGACACCATGGGCGTGCCCGCCCAGCAGTCGCGCTGACGTCGCGCCCCGCATGAGCTGAAGGGCGCGCGTCGGTAGGAGCGCCCGGCGGCGAGTGCGGAACAGCGGAACAACGACGGGCCCCCACCCTCCGGAGTGGGGGCCCGTCGTGCTTGTCAGACGCTTGAGCGGCCCGACCGCGCCCGGGCCCGGTGGCGCGGCCTCCAGGCGCCGCCGCAGGGCCCTGTGGCGGCCCGGAGGGAGACGTCGGGCCGGGGGTCCGGGAGCGCATCGGGTTCAGCGCGGATAGGCCCCGTCCGGCCGCTGGTGGCCGCAGCTCAGCTGGTTGCCGTCGTCGTCCGAGACGGTGCCGAACCACGACGTGCACCAGACCGAGACCGAGTCCCGCCAGTACTGCACCTCGAAGGGGTGCCCCGAGCCGAAGTCGCCGTACGAGGTGACGATGAAGGTCTCCCCCGGGCGCATCCAGTAGTCCTCGCCGAGCGGCTCCAGGGTCAGTTCGAGCAGCCCCTCGCCGCGGTTGGTGACCGGCACCCGGCCGGTCACCTCCAGCGCCGAGAAGTCCCAGCCGCCGGTCTCCGCCTGCCCCTCCCTCATCGCGTCACCCGCGCCAACAGCCGACGCACCGCCGCGTCGAACTCCTCCGGCGCCTCCAGCGCGCTCAGGTGCCCCACCCCGGGGATGACGGTCAGCTCGGCGTCCGGCCGCGCCCGCACCATCAGTTCGGCCTCTTCGAGCGGGATCAGGCCGTCCCGCTCCCCCGCCACTACGGCGGTCGGCACCCGTACGCCGGCCAGCACGTCCAGGGTCTGCGGCCGGGCCGCCATCGCCCGCTGCGCCCAGGCCACCGCGGCCGGTGACGCGGCGGCGATCATCCCCTGCACCCGGTCGACCAGGTGCCCGGAGTCCGGCCCGAGCTGGCCCGCCGCCATCCGCTCGTCGAGCAGCAGCCGGACGCTGTCGCGGGCCAGGACAGCGCCGGCGATCCGCTCGCGGTTGGCCCGGGCGGTGTCGGTGTCGGCGGTGGCCTTGGTGTTCGCCAGCAGCAGGCCGGCCAGCCGCCGCGGGTGGCGGCGGGCGAAGGCGAGCGCCACGTACCCGCCCATCGAGAGACCGCCGATCACCGCCCGCTCGATCCCGGCCGCGTCCAGCAGCAGGGCGACGTCGTCGGCGACCGCGTCCAACGAGGGCTCGCCGGTACCCAGCTCGGTGCCGCCGAAGCCGCGCTGGTCGGGCGCGAGCACCCGGGCCTCGTGGCCGGTCGTCCCGGGCAGCCCGTCCAGTTGGGCGGACCACATCGAGGCGTTGAGCGGAAAGGCGTGCAACAGCACGAGAGGTGTTCCGGTACCGCTCTCGCGGACCGACACTGCGGAGGGGAGCTGGGTCATGGGCCCACCGTAGTTCGGTGCGCCCGGCGGGCCCACTCAGCGGGCCACCCTGTCCGCTTTGTCATAGCCTGACGGAGAGTGAGGGAGCGCGAATGATCGAGTTGCACGAACTGACCAAGCGTTACGGCAAGACGCTTGCCGTGGACCGCCTCAGCTTCCAGGTGCCGCAGGGCGTGGTCACCGGGTTCCTCGGCCCCAACGGCGCCGGCAAGTCCACCACCATGCGCATGATCCTGGACCTCGACCGGCCCACCGGCGGCCGCGTCACCATCGACGGCAAGAGATACGGGCAGCTCAGCGAGCCGCTGAAGTACATCGGCGCACTGCTGGAGGCCAAGGCCGTCCACCCCGGCCGCACCGCCCGCGACCACCTGCTCTGGCTCGCCCAGAGCAACCGCATCCCGACCGGCCGGGTGGACGAGGTGCTCGCCCTGGTCGGCCTCACCCCGGTCGCCCGCAAGCGCGCCCGGGGCTTCTCGCTCGGGATGGGCCAGCGGCTCGGCATCGCCTCCGCCCTGCTCGGCGACCCGGAGATCGTGATGTTCGACGAGCCGGTCAACGGGCTGGACCCGGAGGGCATCCTCTGGATCCGCAATCTGATGAAGCGCCTCGCCGCCGAGGGCCGGACCGTCTTCGTCTCCTCCCACCTGATGAGCGAGATGGCCGTCACCGCCGACCACCTGGTCGTCATCGGCAAGGGCCGGCTCCTCGCCGACCTGCCGATGGCCGAGTTCATCCGGCGCAACTCCCGCTCCGCCGTCCGTCTGCGCACCCCCCAGCCCGAGCGACTGCTGGACGCCCTGGCCGGCGCCGGACTGCGCGCCGAGCCGGGCCCGGGCGGCTCCCACGAGGTCGTCGACGGCCAGCTCGCCGAGCTCGGCGAGCT
>NZ_JBFAJO010000119.1:0-16484 GCF_040655255.1 Kitasatospora sp. NPDC050463 | reverse complement strand
CGGTCCCGTGAATGTCGTCGTCGTTCACGTGCACGGCCTTGTCCGCACCCATCGACAACGCCTTGCGCAGCGCGTCCTTGGCATCGTCCGGCCCCACCGTCAGCACCGTCACCTCGGCATCGCCGTGCGCCTCGGAGATCCGCAGCGCCTGCTCCACGCCGTACTCGTCCAGCTCCGACAGAAGGCCGTCCACACCCTCCCGGTCGGTGGTGTGGTCGTCCGCGAAACGACGGTCACCCGTCGCGTCCGGCACGTACTTCACACAGACAACGATCCTCAAGCTCATGAGCGGTTCTCCTGATACGGGTGCACTGGTCCATGGCCTCAGGTCATGCCCAGGGTACTGAGTGCCAAGTCCGGCCCGGCCACGCCCCGCGCGGAGCGGGCGCGACCTGGACCGGCATGCCGTGTCGGCTCTCTTCGACTGGCGTCAGAGGCTCGCTCCAGAGAATACGGCACTCAGTACCCCGCGTAAAGGAACTCAGTACCCTTCGGCCGGGCGCCGGCCGTCCGCGGGCGGGCCACAAGGTTTCCGCAAGCATCGTCCAGGACTCGTCATGGAATCCGCCAGACCACCCGGGCAGACCCCCTCCGGGGCCACCGGACCGGGGCCCCGGACCGGGATCAAGGAGGGGGACCGGCATGACCTCGGTGCACGGGAAACAGGAGACCACACCCGGCGGCCACCGGCCGTGGGCGACGCTGACGGACTGCAAGGAGGTGCTGGTGGTCGTGCACACCGCGGTGTACGGCCAGCGGCTCCACGACATCTACTCGCTGCTCGGCTCCGACCTTCGGGTGAACGTGCAGTTCACCGTGGCGCCGCACGCGTTCAACGGGGGCGCGCAGGCACACGTCCGGCTGCTCGGCGCCCCCGTGCTGCCGTGGGCGCAGGCCGTCCGGCGCGAGTTCGACCTGGTGCTCGCCGCCGGCTCGCAGGGCCTGGAGCACCTGCACGGCCCGCTGGTCCGGCTGCCGCACGGCGCCGGGCACATCAAGCTCTCCCGGGCGGCCGGCGCCGACGGCGAGCGCTCCGTCAGCGGCCTCGGGGCGGAGTACCTGACCTGGAACGGCCGGCTCGTACCGGAGGCGTACGCGCTGGCGCACCGTGACGACTTGGCCGAGCTGGGCCGCAGCTGCCCGCAGGCGCTGCCGATCGCCGAGGTCGTCGGCGACGCCTGCCACGACCGGATCGCCGCCGCACTGCCCGCCCGCGCGCAGTACCGGGCCGCGCTCGGGCTGCGGCCCGGCGAGCGGCTGGTCCTGGTCTGCTCCACCTGGGGGTCGGGGTCGCTCTTCACCCGGCTGGACGCCGTCCTGCCCCGGCTCGCGGCGGAGCTGCCCCGGCACGGCTACCGGACGGCGCTGCTCGTCCACCCGAACGTGGTCGCCGCGCACGGCCACTGGCAGGTCCGCTCCTGGGCGACGGCCACCGCGCGGGGGGCCGTGACGGTCCTCCCCCCGGAGGCGGACTGGCGGCCGCTGCTGGTCGCCGCCGACTTCATCATCGGCGACCACGGCTCGGTCACCCTCTACGGCTCGATGACCGGCGCTCCGATCCTGCTCGCCGAGTATCCCCACCGCGACGTCAACCCGCGCTCGCCGGGCGCGCTGCTCGCCCGCACCGCGCCCGCACTCGCCCCCGGCCACCCGCTGACCGGCCAGCTCGACTACGCGGCCGAGCACTACCGGCCCGCGGAGTACCGCGCCATCGCCGACCGGATCACCTCCGAACCCGGCCGGTTCGACCGCAACATGCGGCGGCTGCTCTACCGGATCCTCGGCCTCGGCCAGCCCGCGCACGCACCGGAGCCGCCCGCACTGGCACTGCCCGCCCCACTGCCCACCCCACTGGACGGCCCGCTGGCGCCGCTCCCGCTCAGCTCCGGGCGGGCGTGACCGTGACCGCACTGCACACGGTCCGGCTCGCCCCGGCCGACGGCCCCGCGCCGTCGGCCGGGCTCCCCGCCACCCTGTACGAAGCCCGGATCCACTCCCCCGCGGGCGTCTGCCACGGCCTGCTGACCAGTTGCCTGCCGCCGGGCGCGGGCGACGGCGAGCCGCGCCCGGCCTTCGTCGACGAGCACCTGGCGCTCGACCTGACCGGTCCGGACGCCACCCGGTGGCGCCACCACGCCGACGTCCTCCACCTCGGCACGCTCGCCCCGCACGACGAGCCGCAGGCGCTCGACCGGCTCACCGAGGTGCTGCGGGCCCACCCCGGCTGCGCGGTGGCCACCGCCGACCGCGGCGCCGGGGCGGTGCTCGTCCTGGCCCGCGCCGGGGGGCGGCTCGCGCTGCGGCTGCGGGACGGCACGGGCAGCCCCCGTTCGTCCTGGCAGCGGCTGGCGGTCGGCTCGCTCGCGCACGCCTGGCTGGCGGCGGGGCGGGTGCTGGCCGAGATCACCACGATGGCCGCCTCGGCCTACTACTCCTACGAGGTGCTCGACAGCGTGCTCAGCCCTCCGCAGCGCCTGCCGTACCGTCCCCCGGCCCCGCCGGCGACGGAGCGTCCCGTTCCGTGGCGCCATTGCGGCGCGCCGCACCGCCCCGGTCCGCCGCACCGCCCTGATCCGCCGCAACGCCCTGATCCGTCGCACCGACTCGATCCGCCGCAGCACCCGCCGGCACCGGACCGGCCGGTGCCGGCGACCCGCCCGGTCGGGGGGTGAGGCCGGAGCCCTTCTCCAGCGCCCCGATGCGGCCGGCCACCCTGGCCGCATCGGGCGCGCCCAGCTCCCGGTAGAGCGCCAGCGAGGCCCGGAACCGCTCCGCCGCCTCGGCGGCCCGGCCGTCCACCCTGGCCAGCTCGCCCACGAGTTCCAGCACCCTCGCCTCCCAGCGCCGGGCGCGGCCGGCACGGAACTGCGCGAGCGCCTGCGCGTAGCACCGCTCGGCAGGGCCGTACGCGCCGAGCACGGTGTGCGCCTGCCCGAGGAAGGCGAGCGCCCGGGCGGCCTCGTACGGGGCCCGGACCTCGGTCAGGTCGTGGTGCGCCGCGGCGATGACCTCGACGGCCCGCGCCGCACGACCGGAGGCGAGCAGGACGTCGCCCAGCGCCAGCCGGGCGAGTGCGGCGCCCCGCGGATAGCCCTCCGCCTCCCGCAGCCCGACCGCCTCATGCAGGCAGTCGGCGGCCTCGGTGAGCCGGCCCGCCGTTCGATGGGTCTGGCTCAGGCCGTAGAGCGCGTCCGCCTGCCCGAGCCGGTCCCCCGCCGCCCGGGCCAGCTCCAGGGCCTCGGCGAACCACTCGGCGGCCTCCGCGTCCTCCCCCGCGTTGCGCAGGCCGTTGCCGCCGGAGGTCAGCATCCGCAGCTCCCCGTCCCGGTGGCCGGCCGTCCGGGCGGCCGCCAGGCCGAGCCGGTGCGCCTCGACCCAGAGCTGGGCCGGGCGCAGCCGCAGGAACAACGGCCACATGGCGTCGGCCAGTTGCCAGACCAGCGCGCTCCGACCGGTGTCCGCCGCCCAGTGCAGGGCGGCGGCCAGCCTGGTGGTCTCCCCGTCCAGCCAGCCGAGCGCCTCTGCCTCGTCGCCGAACTCCCGGGCGCCGGCCGGCCGGCCGCTCCCGTAGTCCCGGCGCAGCGTGCGGTGGGTCGGCGTCACGAGCGCCTCGGCGGCGGTGGCGGAGGCGAGGTACCAGTCCAGCACCCGTCCTGCGGCCGCCCGGCCCTCCGGTGCCAGGCGGACCGTTTCCGCACAGGCCCGCGCGTGCAGCTTCACCAGGTCGTGGAAGCGGAAGCCGCCGCTCACCTCCTCCAGCAGATGGACGTCGATCAGCCCGTCCAGCAGCCGGGCCGCCTCGCCCGCGGGGACACCCCCCACCACGCGGACCACGTCCGGGGTGAAGACCGGGAACGGCAGCAGGCCGAGCAGCCGGTACAGCCGGGCCGCGTCCTCCTCCAGCACCTCGAAGGACGCGTCCAGGACGTTGCGCACCGTCTCCCCCTCCACATCCAGTGCGGCCAGCCGGTCGGCTTCGTGCCCGAGCGCCTCGGCGGTGACGGCGAGCGCCTGGACCGGACGCGCCGCGATCCGGGCCGCGGCCAGGCAGACCGCCAGCGGCAGCCCCGCGCAGCGCTCCACCACCTCGGCGGCCGCCGCCCGTTCGCGGGCCACCCGCTCCTCGCCCACCCGCTGGGAGAGCAGCCGCGCGGACGCCTCGTCCGGCAGCAGCCCCAGCGGCCGGAAGACCGCGCCGTCTATCCCCAGCCCGGTCAGCCGGCGCCGGCTCGTCACCACCACCAGGGCATGCTCCGACCCCGGCAGGAGCGGTCGGACCTGCGCGGACGTCGAGGCGTTGTCCAGCAGCACCGCGATCCGGCGCTCCGCCGCCAGGGACCGCCAGAGCGCCGCCCCCTCCGCCAGATCACCCGGCACCGGCGCGATCCCGAAGGCCCGGAGGAAGGCCCCCAGCGCCTCCGCCGGATCGGCCGGTCCGCCCGGGGCGTGCCCGCGCAGGTCGGCGTACAACTGGCCGTCCGGGAACCGCCCCGCCAGACCGCGCAGCCACTGGGCGGCCAGCGCGGTCTTGCCCACCCCGGCCGGGCCGGTCACCACCAGGGTGACGTCCGCCGCCCGCGGCGCATCGCCCAACGACCGGTCCAGCGCGGCGAGATCGTCCTCTCGGCCGACCAGTAGGCGTGGCACCGGCGGCAGTTGGCGCGGCACCGGGAGCGCGACCGCCGCGGCGGCGGCCGGGTGCAGGTGTACACCGCCGTGGATCGCCCCCGCCTGCACCACCGAACCCTCCACCCGCCCACCGGCGACCGAGTTCACCCGACCCGGCGGCGCGCCCCCGCCCGCCGCTCCCGTCCGTGGCTCCACTGGCTCCCCCTACCCGCAGACCGACGCGTCCGAGTGGCAGGGCCGGGAAGGATGATCAATTCCGTGTGATCAATTACCTTGCGACCGGTACCACATGATTCACAGTCATATCGAGAATATGACGGAACCACCACTTGCAGAAGAAGGCGGGTGGTATGGCAGCGGCCCCCGAAAGCGTGCGATGCTCACCTGCGACACAGCAAGCTGGTAGCCAACCGGCGGGGGGCGTCACCGTGGAGTTCCATCTCCTGGGTTCAGTTGAACTAGCGGTAAACGGGAGGCTGTTGTCGATCCGCTCGGACAAGCGGCGACGGCTCCTCGCGGCGCTGGCGCTGGACGTCGGCCGTCCGCTCTCCCACGGGTCACTGGCCTACCGGCTCTGGGACGAAGAACCGCCGCCGAGCGCCGTGGCCAGCATCTACAGCCATGTTTCACACATTCGGAGCATGCTGCGCCTGGCCGTCGAAGCCGAAGGGCTGCGCGGCCCCCACGAGATCCCGTCGGTCGACAGCCAATCGCACACGTACACCCTGCGAACGGATCCGCAGCAGATCGACTGGCACCGCTATCTCGACCTTTCCCGCCAGGCCCGCCTCCTCGCCGACAACGGCGAGGACCACCAGGCCCGCACCGTGCTCAGTCGCGCCGAGGAGCTGTGGCGCGGCGAACCCCTGGCCGGCGTCCCCGGCGCCTGGGCGCAGAGCACCCGCACCACCATGGCCGACCAGCGCCTGGCCACCACCCTGCTGCGCGTCGAGATCGAGCTCCGACTCGGCCGCTTCACCGACCTGATCCCCGAACTCACCGCCCTGCGCGAGGGGCGCCCCACCGACGAACGCCTCGCCGCCCACCTGATGGCCGCCCTCCACGGCGCCGGCCGGCAGGCCGAGGCCCTCGCCGTGTACCCGGCCGTGGTCCGCCTCCTGCGGGCCGAGCTCGGCACCGGACCGGGCCCCGAACTGGCGCGCCTGCACGAGCGGATCCTGAACGGCACGCCCTCGACGGAGCTGCTCGCCGGCCCGGGCCCGGCGAGGGCCCGGGCAGGCCGACGGCCGGCGGCACCGTCGGGCCCACACGGACGGCAGCGCATGATCGGCCGGGAGGACGATCTGCGGCGACTCCTCAGCGGCCCGGGCGCGGAGCTGGCGAACGGCGGCATCATGACCGTCTCCGCGATTCTGGGCATGGCGGGCGTGGGCAAGACCACCCTCGCCCTGCACGCGGCACACCTCATGCGCGAACGGTTCCCGGACGGCTACGTCCACCTGAACCTCCGTGCCCACGCGGGCACTCAGCACCCGCTGCCGGCGGACGCCGTGGCCACCACGCTGCTTCGACGGCTCGGCGTGCCGGCGGCGACCATCCCGTTGGACTCCGAGGAACTCGCCGCCCTCTGTGGCGAGGCACTCTCCACACGGCGCGCGGTCGTCGTCCTCGACGACGCGTCCAGCGCCGCCCAGGTCCGGCCGCTCCTACCTCCGGCACCGTCCTCCCTGGTGATCGTCACCAGCCGGCACCGGCTCGGCCAACTGCCGGGCGCCCGGCCGATCTTCCTCGACATTCTGCCGCTCGACGACGCGGTTGCCCTCTTCACCGAGGTGGTGGGACCCGAACGGGCCGACAACCGCAGTCGCATCGTCGAGATCGTGGACCGCTGCGGACTGCTGCCGCTCGCGGTCGAGCTCGCGGCCAGCCGGTTCAAGGCCCGCCCCTCGTGGACCCTGGACCATCTCGCCCAACGCCTCTCGCGTAAGACCGGCCGACTCTGCGAACTCCGCAGCGGCTCGGACAGCATCGCTCGTGCCTTCGAGGTCTCCTACCAGTCGTTGCCGGCCGAGCAGCAGTCCGCATTCCGGCTCCTCGGCCTGTATCCGGGACCGGATATCGGACTGCACACGGCAGCAGCGCTGATCGGGCGGACGGTCGACGAAACGGATCACATTCTCGAGGGCCTTCTCGACTGCCATCTACTGCGCGAGAACAATCCCGAACGGTACGAACTCCACGACCTGCTACGCGAGTTCGCCGTCGTGCTGGCCCGACAGGAAGGCGCCGGCGAGGAAGAGGCGGCGACCCGGCGGCTGCTCGGTTTTGCCCTCCAGGCAGCCGACCGGGCAGACCACCTGCTCTATCCCCGCAGGTCGCGGCTCCCCCTTCCTTTGCTGGAGCACATGCCGTATCCGGACCCGCTGTTGGACGATCTTCCGTTGAACTCCGCCGAGGATGCCAGGAATTGGATGGAAACCGAACACGGGGGCCTGGCGGCGATGGTGACCCACGCGCGGCACGCCGGCCTTCCGGAGGTGGGCGCGTGGCTCGCCCACGTCCTCGCCGGCCACCTGGATGCCGGGGCGTACTGGAGCGAGGCCCACGACATGCACCGGGCTGCCGTCGCGTACTGGCGTTCGGTGTCGAACGATCGCTGCGAAGCCCGGGCGCTGATCAACCTGGGCGCGACACTCGCCAACGCCTCGCGCTACCCGGCCGCCGTCGAAGCTCTGGAGCGCGGACTCACCCTGGCCCGCTCCGGGGCCGACACGGACGCCACGGCGGAAGCCCTGAGCATCCTCGGCGGACTGCTGTGGCACCAGAGCTCGCTGCGCGAAGCGCTGGCCCTCCAGAACGAGGCGCTGCAGATCCGAAGAGACTCCGGAGATCTCTGGAACACCGCACGATGCCTCGCCAACATAGGAACCATCCAGAATTCCCTGGGTAACCAGGAGAAGGCCTTCGCCGCCTACCGAAGCGCTCTCCCACTGGCCCGGAGATTCCAGGACAGAACTCTTGAACTGCGCATCCTGAATAATCTCGGAGACCTGCACCTCGGGCTCCAGGAGAACGAATCGGCGCGAATTTCATTCGAACAGGTACTGGATATCGGAGAGGGCTTCATGTCGCAATTCGACCGCGCCGTCGTCCGGGTCAACCTGGCCGCGTCGCTCCCCGTTCCGGAGGAACTCGACCGGGCACTGACTCTCTACCGGTCGGCACTGACCACGTTCCGATCCGCGGGAAGCATCCGGCACGAAGCCGTCACCCTCAACGGACTGGGCACCGCACTGCACTCCGCCGGCCGCCACGCCGACGGTCGCGACCAGCACGCGATAGCACTTGAGCTGGCCCGATCCGTCGGCACCACCCGGGAGGCCGCCGCCGCCCTTCGCGGCCTCGGCACCTGTGAGAGCGCACTCGGCTCGGCCGAGAACGCGGTTGCGCACCTGACCGCGGCGATCGCACTGGCCGAACAGGCCCAGGCCTCGGACGAAGCGGCTCTGGCACGCAGTGCACTGGCGCGGGTGCGAATGGAAGCCGGTGGCGACAGTATCGCCGGATAGGTTACCGAACACACGGGCGAGACGGCCTTGTCCGGAACCGGTCAGCCCAGACTCGAAAGCGGCCACCAGCGGGCTTTTTATCACCACCGCGGCCGCCGCACAACCAGTTTTGTCGATCACACCTTCGACTGCTTGACTGTGCTCATGGGTCCCTCTCATTCCAATGCGCACGAAAGAACGGTAGCCGTGTTCGACAGCACCAGCGTCCGCACCCGTCCGGCAGCTCCCAGCACCCGCCCGTTCGTAGCCAACCGATCCGGCGAGTCCTCCTCCTTCTGGGAAATCGCGATCTGGTGCCTGACGGTCGGGTAGGACGAAGTCCGGGGCCCGGCCGGACCGGCCGGGCCCCGCCCCAGGACGCCGAGGGGTGTGAGTAGCCGCCCCGGGCGCGGCGTCGCCGGTACTACCCGACCAGGGCGACGGCGGCCTCGGCGGTGTACAGCCGGAAGGTCAGCGACTCCTGCAGGTAGAGGTCGACCGAGTCGGCGTCGTGCGAGAGGTAGCCGACCGAGAGGTCCTGGCCGAGGACGAGTTCGAAGTCGCCTCCTCGCGCCGACACCAGGAAGGCGCCCTCGATGGCGGGGGCCCAGATGATCTCGCCGTCGAGGAGGCGGGCGATGTGCGCCACGACGGGGTAGCCGTGGTCGCTGGTCTCGCTGACGGCGGTGAAGGCGTCGGCTCCGAGGAGGAGGGCGTAGGGCCCGCCGACACCGGCGAGGCGCAGGGCGGTCAGGGCCCGGCTGACGGTGTTCGGGTATTCGCGGACGTCCGCGGGGAGTTGGATCGCGGGGTTGCTCGCACCGGCGCGGATGCCCTCGATGGCGGCGGCCCGGTAGCCCTCGAAGACGGCACGGTCCTCGGCGAGGGCGATGGTGCGGGCCGCGTCCTTGACCGGCTGCCAGTCGGAGTCGCGGGAGCCGCGCTCGACGTCGTCCACGGCGGCGCGAGCGACCGTGAAGGGCACCCGGAGCTCGACGACGGGCTGGGAGTCGCGGGCGTGGGCGAGCACGCCGTCCGCGGGCGGGGCGATGCCGGTCAGGTGGCCGGTGCCGACGGCGGCGAGCGTGGTGCCCTCGGGGCCGGTCACGTCCACCACCCGGCGGCCCGCGACGTGGAGCGTGAAGGTCTGCCTGGCCTCCTCCTCGATCTCCTCCCAGGCCGCGGCGGAGATGGGAGCCAGGTCGCGGTGCAGATTGCTCATGACGAAGGGGTCCCTTTCAGGCTGCCGATGCCGAGCGAGCCGTCGGCGGCGGTACTGGAGCCGGAGCCGGCGGTCGGGGCGGCGGCGGCGCTGGCGGCGGTCACGGCGGCCGCCCCGGTCGGTGCGGGCGCGGGCGGCGGGTCGTCGAGGAAGTCGGCGGTCGGGACGTGGAAGAGCGAGCCGGTCACCGCGGTGGAGAAGTCGAGCAGCCGGTCGTGACTGCCGGGCGGACGGCCGACGAACATGTTGCGCAGCATCTCCTCCGTCACCTCGGGGGTGCGCGCGTATCCGATGAAGTACGTCCCGAACTCGCCTCCCCCGGCGAAGGATCCGAACGCCATGTTGAAACGCATGATCTGCCGCTCCTCGCCGTCCGGACCGGTGACCGTGGTGAGGGCGACGTGCGAGTCGGCGGGCTTGGTCGCGTCGTCGAGTTCGATGTCGGTGAGCTTGGTGCGGCCGACGGCCCGCTCCTGCTGCTCGACCGGGAGGGTGTTCCAGGCGGCGAGTTCGTGCAGGTACTTCTGGACGATGACGTAGCTGCCGCCGGCGAACCGCGCGTCCTCCGCGCCGATCACCACGGCGTCCGCGGCCGCCCGCCCCTCGGGGTTCTCGGTGCCGTCGACGAAGCCCAGCAGATCGCGGTCGTCGAAGTAGCGGAAGCCGTGCACGGAGTCCACGACGGTGGCGGCGCCGTCGAGTCGCCGGGTGAGGTGGCCGGCCAGTTCGAAGCAGAGGTCCAGCCGGCCGGCCCGCAGGTGGAGCAGCAGGTCGCCGGGGGTGGCGGGGGCCCGGTGACGGGCGCCGGCCACCTCCCGGAAGGGGTGCAGTTCGGCGGGTCTGGGGCCGGCGAAGAGGCGGTCCCAGGCGTCGGAGCCGATGCCGGTGACGCAGGTCAGCTCGGCCTCGCGGGCGCGGAACCCGACCGCTCGCCGCAGGTCGGCGAGGTCGGGCAGCAGCTCGCGGACGGCCTGTTCGCCGCCGGGGTCGATGGTGAGCACGAGGAAGATCGCGGCGTTGGTCAGCGGGGTGAGGACGGCCTGCGGGTCCCCGGCGGGTGCGCTCCGGCTCTCGGACGCCATGGCGGGCTCCACCTCAGGACTCCCGCGCGGCTTTCCGCCCGTCCCGGTGGTCGACGGCCGGACGGTCGGCGAGGCGGGTCTTCTCGGCGCTCGGGGCAGGACGAGCCGGCAGGGATCTGATCATGCGTACGATTACACCGCACAGCGGACATTTAGGCACAGCCGACGCGCACCCGTTCGGCCCTCGGTGGAAGGCCGTCCGAGGGCCGAACGGGTGGCGGCCGCCGGCCCGGGCCGCCTGCGACGCCCGCGAGGCCTGATGCCGGCACCGCACACGGGTGAGGGGCGGGCCGCCCGGCTCGCCCCTCGCTCCCGACCCCGCCCGTCAGACCCGCAGGGCCGCCAGCTGCTCCGCAAACGGCACCACGGCCGCCGGCTCCGCCACCGCCGCCGGGCCGCGCCCCGCCACCAGGGCGGCCAGCTCACCGGCGGCCCGGTCGATCCGGCCCGGCAGGCCTTCGGTTCGCCCGTCGCCCGTCGCGCCCCAGTCGTCCGTCGCCGCGTACACCGCGGTGGGCACCACCACCGAGCGCAGATAGGCGAAGAGCGGCCGGACTGCGTGCTCCAGGGCGAGCGAGTGCCGGGGCGTGCCGCCGGTGGCGGCGATCAGCACCGGCTTGCCGGCGAGGGCGTCGTGGTCGATCACGTCGAAGAAGGACTTGAACAGGCCGCTGTAGGAGGCGGTGAAGATCGGCGTCACGGCGATCAGGCCGTCCGCGCGCGTCACCGCCTCGACCGCCTCGCGCAGCGCCGCGCTCGGGAACCCGGTCACGAAGTTGTGCGCGATGTCGGTCGCGAGATCCCGCAGCTCGATCACCGTGACGTCCACCGGGCCGCCGAACACGCCGAGCTGACGCCCCGTCGAATCGGCCAGCCGGTCGGCCAGCAGGCGTGTCGAGGACGGCTTGCTCAGCCCGGCCGCGACCACCACCAGTCGGTACGTGCTCACTTGGTCACCTCCGTCGTCTCCTCCTGCTGCCGCGCGGCGAGTTCGGCCGCGACCCGGGACGCGTGCGTCGGCCCGTCCGGGACGCCGGCCGGGCGGCCCTTGGCAAACTCCTCGCGCAGCACCGGCACGACCTCCTCGCCCAGCAGGTCCAGCTGCTCCAGCACGGTCTTCAGCGGCAGACCGGCGTGGTCCATCAGGAAGAGCTGGCGCTGGTAGTCGCCGAACGACTCCCGGAACGTCAGCGTCTTCTCGATGACCTCCTGCGGGCTGCCCACGGTGAGCGGGGTCTGCTCGGTGAACTCCTCCAGCGAGGGCCCGTGCCCGTACACCGGCGCGTTGTCGAAGTACGGACGGAACTCGCGCACGGCGTCCTGGGAGTTCTTCCGCATGAACAGCTGCCCGCCGAGGCCGACGTAGGCCTGCTCCGCCGTGCCGTGGCCGTAGTGGGCGTAGCGCTCGCGGTAGAGGTCGATCAGCTTCTGGAAGTGCTCCTTGGGCCAGAAGATGTTGTTCGCGAAGAAGCCGTCACCGTAGTAGGCGGCCTGCTCGGCGATCTCCGGGCTGCGGATCGAACCGTGCCAGACGAACGGCGCGACGCCGTCCAGCGGGCGCGGGGTGGAGGTGAAGGACTGCAGCGGGGTGCGGAAGCGGCCCGACCAGTCCACCACGTCCTCGCGCCACAGCTGGTGCAGCAGCGCGTAGTTCTCGATCGCCAGCGGGATGCCCTGGCGGATGTCCTTGCCGAACCACGGGTACACCGGGCCGGTGTTGCCGCGGCCCATCATGAGGTCGACCCGGCCGTCCGCGAGGTGCTGGAGCATCGCGAAGTCCTCGGCGATCTTCACCGGGTCGTTGGTGGTGATCAGCGTGGTCGAGGTGGAGAGGATGATGCGCTCGGTCTGCGCGGCTATGTAGCCGAGCATGGTCGTCGGCGAGGACGGGACGAACGGCGGGTTGTGGTGCTCGCCGGTCGCGAAGACGTCCAGGCCGACCTCCTCGGCCTTGCGGGCGATGGCCACCATCGCCTTGATCCGCTCGTGCTCCGTCGGGGTGCGGCCGGTGGTCGGGTCGGGGGTGACGTCACCGACGGTGAAGATTCCGAACTGCATGCTGCTCACCACACTCCTGGTGGGTCCCGGTCTCCGGGTCCGATCGTCAAAGTTTCAACCACCTTAGCACCGGCCGCTCCCCCCGTATTCCCCCGCCGACCCGCACGGCGGCCCCGTACGCCGAACCGCACGGCGGCCCCGTACGCCGGCCACGGCTGAACGGTGGGCGCGCACCCTGGTCGTCGCGGGACACGCCGAGGGCGACAATGGGAGGAGCAAGGACGGCCCACCCGGAGTCCCGGAAGGGCGGCGAGCCGATGGCGGCCTACATCGCGGTGAGTGCGCTGAGCCACGAGGGCCTGGTGCGCGAGCACAACGAGGACAGCCTGACGGTCGGGCCGTGGACGCTCTGCGCGACGGTGACCAGCAATCCGCAGACCCTGCTCTTCCCGGCCGCGCTGCCGTGCGTGGTCGCGGTGGCGGACGGGCTCGGCGGGCACCCGGGCGGCGAGATCGCGAGTGCGCTGGTGGCCCGGCGGCTGGCCGCCCTCGGCCCCGGCCTGGACGGCGAGGAGGCCGTCCGGGAGGCCCTGCAGTCCTGCAACCGGGCGGTTTACGCGGCCGCGGGCGACGATCCCGGACTCGCCGCGATGGGCACCACGGTGGCGGGTGTGGTGCTGCTGTCGGAGCAGGTCGTCGCCTTCAACGTCGGCGACAGCCGGGTCTACCGGGTGACGGAGGACGGGCTGCGCCGGGTCAGCGTGGACGACAGCCCGCCGCCGGCGCCCGGCCGGCGGACCACCTCGGTGATCACCCAGTCCCTCGGCGGCTCGCTCGGTCCGACCTCCGTCGAACCGCATGTGCGCGCCATGCCGCTGGCGGTCGGCGACCGGTACCTGGTGTGCAGCGACGGTCTGACCGATCCGGTGCCGGAGGAGGAGCTGTCCGCGCTGCTGACGCGCCCCTCCGCCGAGGGCCCGCAACGGACCGACGGGCGGGCCGTGTTCGAGCTGTGGCAGGCGGCGATCGAGGCGGGCGGCCCGGACAACATCACGGTGGCGCTGGTCCGGGTCGGCGGGTAGGCGCCGCGGGCACCCGTGACGGCGGACGGGCACCCGTGACGGCGGGGGTGTCGGCGAATGGCGGGCGGATGCGGGAGACCCCGGCGGAGCGCCGCACGCGCTCCGCCGGGGTCTCCGGTCAACAGGGCCGTCAGAACTCGGCCTTCATGGTCACCCCGCTGAAGCCCTGCTGGGCGTAGAGGCTGGCGTACACGTAGCCGGCCGGCGGGTTGTCGATGGTGAGGGTCTCGGTGTTGTCGGCGTTGGCCGACCGGGCCGTGTAGGCGTTGGTGTAGGCCCAGGCGGCGGAGTTGAAGTAGAGGTCGGCGTTGCCGGTGCCGCCGCTGCTGGTGAGCTTCAGCTGCTTCGTCCCGGCCGGGACGAACAGGTAGTAGTGGACGTAGTTGCCGGTGGTCGCGGTCCCGTTGCTGCGCACGCAGTTCCGGTCGAGCTGGCGGATGTCGGCGCCGGAGCACTCGGACCCGCCCCCGCCCCCGGCCGCGACGGTGACGGTCTGGCTGGTGCTCGCGGTGGCACCCTTGTCGTCGGTCACGGTGAGCTTGACGGTGTAGCTGCCCGCCGCGGCGTACGTCTTGGCCGGGTTGGCGGCGGTGGAGGTGGTGCCGTCGCCGAAGTCCCAGGCGCGGGAGGCGATCGTGCCGTCCGGGTCGGTCGAGCCGTCGGTGAACGTGACGGCCAGCCCGCTGGCGGCCGAGGTGAAGGCCGCCGTGGGCGCCTTGTTCCCGCCCGGGTTGGTGCCGGTGCCGCAGGCGCCGGTGTTGCAGGCGGTCAGCCAGGCGTCGAAGTCGGCGTTGTAGCGGGTGCCGATGGTGGACGTCAGGTAGGTGCGGGCACCGCTCCAGTCACCGGCGCGGTACTTGGCGAGCACCGCGTCCATGTCCGCGCGGTGCTTCTCCAGCATGTAACGGACGGCCAGGTAGCCCCAGTTGTAGACGCGGGTCTGGTCGGCGTTGTCGTACGTGGTGTCGAAGAGGGTGCTCAGGCTGTAGGTGTGCAGGCCGGCGGCGGCGATCGCCGCGTCGTACGACACCTTGCGGTACGAGTAGGAGACGTACTCGGCGAAGCCCTCGACCCACCAGACGGTCGGCGTGGTCATGCCGGCGTTGAAGTCGCCGAACATGTCGAACCGGCCGTCCAGGTAGTGCGTGTACTCGTGGTTGAGGTTCCAGATCTGGAAGTCCGGACGCACCCACTCGGCCTCGTAGGCGAGGAAGCGCGGCTGGTTGCCGACCGTGGCCGGGTTGCCCTCCAGGTACATGCCGCCGTTGTTGGTGTTGATGCCGTAGATGATCGCGGCGAACACCCCGTAGTCGAACCGGCCGTGGAAGACCACCACCTCGATCGTGGTGTTCTTGTCGTTCGCCACCGGGCCGCCGTCGCGGGCCACCGAGTGGAAGAACGCGTCCTGGCCGGTCAGGCTGGAGCAGGCGGTCGTCAGCTGGGTGGAGTCCAGGGCCTGCGCGATGATCTTGATGCTCGGGCTGCAGGTGTAGTTGACCGTCAGGTTGGCCGCCTTGAGGCGGTTGGCGGCATCACAGGTGCCGTAGTAGGAGCAGTTGGTGGCGTCGTACGCGGCCGCCATCTCGGCCGCGGCGGCCCACTGGTAGGCGGTGCGGCCGCCGACCGAGGACTGGTCGGCCAGGCCCTTGACCAGCGGGCGGTCCTTGGCCTGCAGCGGAGCGTACTGGAGGAAGCGGCCCATCTCGCGGGCGGCGTTGTAGACCAGGAAGCCGTAGTCACCGCCGAGCAGGGCGCTGTTGGCGGTGGCGAAGCCGTACAGCGAGTCCAGCACGCTCGGGTCGGACTGGACGGCCGTGACGAACGCCGGCAGCTGGTGACCCCGCCACAGCACGGTGAAGACGCCGTTGAGCGCGTTCCCCAGGCCGACCGGGTTGTGGGTGGCGCTGTTGTAGTCGGCCAGCATGCGCTTGACGACGTACAGGTAGCGGGCGTTCTCCTGCGCGCTGTCGATCAGCACGACGGCCTCGCCCAGCGTCCCGGCGTTGTCGGAACTGACGTCACGCGAGTGGGAGTTGGCGAAGAAGGCGTCCAGCCCACCGCGGATCGCGGTCTGCAGGGTGGTGCCGTAGGTGCCGACGTCGGTGGGGTGGTACCACTGCACGAAGTAGCCGGCGCGCAGGTAGAGCACCAACTGCTGGGCGGAGGTGGTGTTGTTGCCCGGGTAGGACGCGGCGGTGTCGCGCAGGGCGTCGGCCACGGTGGCCATCTGGCTCTCGCGGAAGGCCTTGTTGGCGTCGGTGCCGGTGAGGGTGAACAGCTGGTTGACGCAGCCGACCTCGGCGGACTTGATCTGCTGCACCAGGGCGCTGCCGGTGCGGCTGGTGAAGTCACCGACGTTGCAGGCCGCGGCCGTTGCGGCCGCCGACTGCTGCCCGACGGCCTTGGCCGAGGTGGCCGACGCGGTGTCGGTGGGCGCGGTGGCCGAGAGCGGAGCGCGGTCGTTGGCGGGCACCGGCCGGTTCTTGCCGCCGTCCTCCGGGGCGACCCCGATGCCGGGCTGCGGAGCCGGGCCCGTGGGGGTGGCGGACGCGGTGCCGCCGGGCTGCGGCGAGGCCGGGACGGGGGCGGCCTGGCCGCGCGGGGTGAAGAGGCCGAGCGCCAGCAGCATCGTCAGGGCGATCGTCAGCAACCGTGCCATCTGTGGCAGTTGCGACAAGGGTCGGGCAGTTCTCACGTGGGGGGCCTCCGAGCCTTCTTCGGTCGCATTGGGGGTGCGGCCGTGACGGGAGTGAGGACCGATGCGACGGCGCCGCTCAGCGGCTCCGACGTGCACACGGTGGGGAGTGTGACATGTACAATGGCATACATCACATGACGTGTGAACCCCCCGGACGCGGAACATCCTCGACGAGCCGCGGTCGAGGTCCAGCTCGTCGGGCCGCTCGAACATCTCCGGATCGCGGTTGGCGGCCAGGTAGGAGACGTGGACGGCCTCGCCGGC
>NZ_JBFAJO010000118.1:0-17251 GCF_040655255.1 Kitasatospora sp. NPDC050463 | reverse complement strand
AAGCCGCCGCCCTGCGCGTACCTCATGCCCCAGGGCTACCGGATCCACAGCCCCACCGTCAGGCGAACAGCCCCGACATCACCCAATCAAGTTCAAGTACCGTTCGGGCCGGGTCCTCGTTCGGGCTGGGCGGGTCTGGTGGGTGCAGGGCTGCCGGTGCCTGGGTGGTGGGTGTGGTCTGGGTGGCCGTCAGGCCGCCGTGGAGGCTGTCGCTGGAGTGGCCGGCGTGCTGTCGCGCCCCTGTCGCGTTGCCCTGTCGCGTGGGGTGCTGTCGTGTGCTGTGACGTGGGCGGATACCCGGTTTTCCCTGTGCGTGGTCTGGGCGCGACACAACCCGCGACAGCTGCGGGGCGCTCTGCCGTCCCGGTGCTGCCGGATCGTCGGGCGTCGGCCGCTGCCGGGGGTCGCCGACCGCCAGGTGCTGGCCGTCCTGGGGGCGCCGTCCGGGGTGTCCGGGCGCGGAGAGGACGGCGGGCCGCTGTCGTGGCCGGCCTTCTGCTGGTGGTGGTGCTCGGGGGCCTGGTTGACCTGTGACAGCGAAGTTGGACGGTTTGCCACCGAAGTTGGACCAACGCTGTTTGGCGACGAGGAAGGTGGATCGATTGGGGTGGGTACATACATACTCGGTGAGGGTGCCTCGTTGGGGTGCTTCGCGGGGTTTTGGTATGCGATCGTGTGGCTGGCTTCTACCGTCGCGGGTGATGAGCCCGCCGAGGTGCGCGGGCGTTGAGGCGAGGGTGGGCGGTGGCGGTGCCGTCGTTGATGGCCGCGTTGCAGGCCAGAGCGGACAAGGCCCAGATGCGGACCAGGCCGGACGGTGGCTGCGGGCCCACCGGATTTCCGGGCGGTCTGGCCGTCATGGTAAGTAGGATTGACCCATGACTAGTCGACGTCAGCTGATACTTCGTCTGTCACTGTCCCTGCCCCTGCTGTTGGCGTCCACGCTCTCCCTGGCGGCCTGCAGCTCGACGCCCTCCAAGGCCACGGTGGCGGCGCGCGGGTTTGCCAAGTCCTCCTGCGCCTCCCTGCAGCAGCTGACCGACCAACTCGCCCGCCCCCGGCCGTCGGATCCGACCGACCCCTACTACCGGATCGCCGAGCAGTACCTGGACACGGCGACCAACCGCGCCGCCGACGCGGCTCAACAGGACCACGGCTACCAGGAGTTCGCCGACACCCTGCACCGGGCGGCCGTGACCTGGCAGGTCACGTTCACGCTGGACAAGGCCGAGCCGCTGATCCAGCAGGCGCGGAAGGAGAAGTGCTGACGCTCTCGACGTGAACCTAGGGCCTGTTGCGAAAGTGCTGGTCAAAGCCACTCGTTGATGGCTGCGACCAGCACTATTGCCTCGTAGCGGACGGCCGGGCGCTCAGGCCGGACGAGGGCGGGTGGTGCCGGAAAGGCGGCACAGGGCGAGGGTGCTGAGCAGCCAGACCGCCAGGGTCGCCGCCAGCGAACCCCACCAGTCGACTTGGCCGGCGAAGGCGGTGAACCCGTACACCAGAAGCCCGTTGACCCAGCCGCTGGTGGAGGCGCGGCGGGCCCGTTCGGGCCTCAGGAAGTAGCGACGGGCGAGCGCGTTGGCCATCGGGCCAATCCCCGCCAGTGCGGTGGCGGCCATCACGCCGGTGACGGCGGCGAAGGACCACGACGGGGTCCCGGGGATCCGGGTCTGGACGAGCGTCGCACCCAGGGCGAGCATGGCGGTGGCGGGCACGCCGAACACGAGGCGGGTGACGAGTGACTGGCGGGGGTCGAGGAAGTGGGCGACCAGGGCGCTGAGCACCGGCCCGCCGACCACCGCTCCCGCCCCTGCGTAGGCGGTCGTCCTGGCGTCGGCGTCGGTGAACAGCAACACCAGGAGCGACAGGACAAGCCCGGTCCCGCCACCCGCGATCGAGCTCGCGGCGGCCTTCGACAGGGCCGGTCGGCGGGTGCGCGGCTTCGAACTCTTGGTTCCGGGGTTCTTGTCCGTGGCAGGTGGCCGTTGGTATCCCTGGTCCGAGGTGGGCCAGGGTTCGGTGCCGGGTGCGGTCGGCGCCGGGTCCTCCATCACGGCCCCGGGCGGGCGTCGGCGGGGCCGGGTACGGGTCCGGGCGGCGCAAGCAGGCGCCGACGCACCTCGTCGGCGTCGGCCGGCCGCCGGTCCGGGTCCTTGGCGAGCAGGTCGAGCACCAGTCGATCGAGGTCCGCTGGCATGCCGGGGCGGCGCAGGCTCGGCGGCACCGGCGGTTCGCCCAGGTGTTGGGCCATGACGGCTGCCCCACCGTGGCCGGTGAACGGCGGACCACCGGTGAGCAGCGCGTACAGGACGCAGCCGAGAGAGTAAAGGTCGCTGCGGGTGTCGATGGCGTCGGGGGTGCGGATCTGCTCGGGCGACATGTAGGAGGGAGTGCCGATCCACTGGCCGGTGCCGGTGAACTCGGTGCGGACCGGCCCTTCGGAGGGCGGCCGGGCGATGCCGAAGTCGACGATCTTCACGACGCCGTCGTCGGTGAGAAGGAGGTTGGACGGCTGATGTCGCGGTGTACGACCCCGGCCCGGTGGGCGACCGCCAGGCCGGTACAGGTCTCGGCGGCCCACCGCCTCACCTCGGCGAAGGAGGGCAGACCGGGTGCGCGGCGGCGCAGCACAACGCCGAGGTCCTGGCCCTTGAGAAGTTCCATCACCAGAAAGTAGGTGCGCCTTCCGCCGTACCAAGAGTCGTCGATGTCGTGCAGGGTGACGATGTGTGGGCTGGAGAGGCGGCTGACCGTACGGGCTTCGCGTAGGAACCGTGACTCCGCCTCCTCACTGCCGGCCGCGGTGATCGTCTTGATCGCCACCTCGCGGCCGAGGACCGCGTCGCGAGCCCGCCAGACCTGGCCCATGCCGCCCTCGCCGACCGACTCGACCAGGTGGTACCTGCCGCCGATGACTGTGTCGCTCACCCGTTCACACCTCCGTGCGCTTGGTGAAGTCCCGGGCTGCCGGACCACATTGACGGGGTCGCGTTCGTTCTGCCCCACAGTCGCCGTACGGCAGCGCATGCCCGATGGGGAGCCCGCACAGGGAACACCGTAGGGCCGAGGGTCGCGGGAGGACACGGGATCGGGCGGATTTCCTCGCCCGCCGCCTCGATGACTGGCAGGACACCAAGAGTGCGAACAGGGTCTGTTGCGAGAGTGGATCTTGGATTGCGATGATCACGGCGTGGCGCGAGGGGATCTGGCGGATCGGCAGGGGGATCGGCTGGAGCCGTTGCTGCCAGTGGGGAAGAAGCAGGGGAGGCCGCGGACGTGGACACGTCGGCAGCTGATCGACGGGATACGGTGGCGGACCCGGGCAGGCACACCGTGGAGGGACGTTCCCGAGCGGTACGGGCCGTGGGACCGGGTCTACGACCTGTTCCGCCGGTGGCAGCGTTACGGCACGTGGAAGCGGATCCTGGAGCAGCTGCAGGTCCGGGCTGACGCACAGGGCCTGATCACCTGGGATGTAAGTGTGGACTCGACCGTCTGCCGCGCCCACCAGCACGCCGCCGGCGCGCGTAAATGGGACCTGCAGCGTGAACCTCCCGGCGGAATCGACACCGAGCCGGACGACCACGGACTCGGACGCTCCCGCGGCGGTCTGACCACGAAGATCCACCTCGCGACCGAGCAGGGGCAGAAGCCCCTGTCGCTTCTGATCACCGCCGGGCACCGGCACGACAGTCCGCAGTTTCAGCCGGTCCTCGAACGCATCCGCGTGCCCCGCACCGGCGCGGGACGGCCGCGCACCACACCCGACAAGGTCCGCGCCGACAAAGCCTACGGCTCCCGCGCGAACCGCACCTACCTGCGCAGACGCGGGATCGAGTGCACCATCCCGGAGAAGGCCGATCAGGTCCGCAACCGCAAGAAGCTCGGCTCCCGAGGCGGTCGGCCACCGACCTTCGACAAGGAGGACTACAAGGAGCGCCACGCGGTGGAGTGCGGGATCAACCGGCTGAAACGACACCGCGCGGTGGCCACCCGATACGACAAACTGGCCGTCCGCTACGAGGCAACAGTGCTGGTCGCAGCCATCAACGAGTGGCTTTGACCAGCACTTTCGCAACAGGCCCTAGTCGCGGGTGGGTGCTGGGGCTCGGCCCGCCGACCGGGTCGTGGCGGTCCGCTGGCAGCACAACGAGCAGCACTCTGTCCGGCGGCGCCTCGCCGTGAACCTCTGTCGGGGGACCCACGATGGCCCCCGGAGGCGCACCTTGTTCTCGAAGCCCACCTCGCCGACGCCGGGCTGCGCACCGCATACGCGGGCGGGTACCTGGTCGTCCTGGCCTCTGGCGTGGTCCTCCCGGAGGCACCGCGCGATGACCGACACCACCCGCCTGACCCTGCTCGGCTCAGAGCCGGCTGTGGCGTACCTGGGGCCGGGCCGGGGGTGGAACCTGCTCGGGGGAGTGCCGCGCAGTCGCACAACACTCTTCCGCGGTTCTCGGCCGCCGGAAGCTGAGGCTTCGGCTCAGCTGGCCGGCGCATTGCGGTCGGCCTTCCTGGTGATGCCGTCGCACGGTGGCTCGCCCGGCGTTCCCGCGGGGAGGAGCGCGTGCTCGGCCGGGGTGAAGTCCCTTGCCACGGTCGCGCACAGGGAGCGGGCCATCTCGTCCGGGCGCAGGTCCAGGTTCTGGAACCAGCCGTCGCCCGCGACGAGTAGACGGTCGCCGGCCAGCAGGACGGCGAGCTGGTACGACAGCGGCAGGGTCGCGGCGGGCACGCCGGCCGGGAGCTCCCAGAACTGCAGTGCGTTCAGGTTGTAGGTGATCAGCCTGCCGTCCGGGCCCACGGCGAGCGGGACGCTGAGGTCCGCAGCGGCCGAGGTGATCGGGCGCTCCTTGAGCGTGCCGGAGTCCAGGTCCCAGTGCCGGGTGGTGTGGTCAGGGTGGCTGGTGAAGAGTTCCCTGCCGTCCGGGGTGAAGAGCAGGTGCCGCCGCGTCCCGGCCGGGGTGCCGACGCTTCCCAGCTCTCCCACGGCCAGCGTCCGGATACGGGAGCCGGTCCGGATGTTCCACAGCTCCACGGTGCCGCTGGCCCGGGCGGAGCCGGTGACCACCGCGATCTCGTCAGGGTGTTTGGGGCGTGCCCGGAGCTGGCCGTAACTGGCGAAGGGGTCGGCGGCCTGCGCGGTGGTCTTGCGTTCCACCTGGATCGGTGGCGCGATCCGCCGCCCAGTGGCCGCGTCCATCAGCAGGAGTCTGCCGTCAGTGGTGAGGACGGCCATCTCGCTGCCCTGCAACGCCTCGACGGACTCCACGCCCTTCTTGCGGGCGGGGGCGTCACCGTCCTCCCAGTGGAGGTCGACCCGCCGGCCGGCGGGGTCGTCGGCCGCGAACGCCGTGAGCGTGCCGCCGGGCTGTTCCAGCAGGATCCACCGGGAGTCCGCCGACCAGAACGGCTCGGGGCGCTCCGAGGAGTTTTCGGGCCGGTAGGTGACGGACTTCCTGGAGTTGGTGGCCGTGTCGGCGACGGTCAGGGTGGTGTCCCCAGCCTCCGCGAGCCACTGGCCGCTGGGGGCCAGCGCGCCGCGGGTGTCGGTGTCGTTGCGCGGCAGCCTGCTCGCACCGTCGATCGGCACGGCCACCGCGGTCAGCAGAGTATCGGCGGTGGGCAGCAGGAACGAGACCGTGCCGTCGGGCCGGGGCACCACCGCCAGAGTCTCCCGCAGGTCAAAGCTGTCATCCGTGGTCGCGGGGATCCGACCCCGGTAGACCCGGCCCGTCCGCACTTCGGTGGCGGAGATCTCGCGGTATCCCCCTTGCTTGTTGTTCCGGGCCAGGAGGAGGAATCGGCCGGTCAGGTCTCGGGAGTCGAGCCCGAAAGGGAGGGCCGTGACCCGGTCCTCTCCGGCGCGTGTGGAGAACGCCTGGGCGGGGCCCTCCTTCCCACCGTTGTTGGCCACGACGACCCACTCGCCGTTGGCGGCGAGGGAGGTGACGCCCTCGGAGGAGACCTCGAACGTGCGAACGTCCCGGCCTGAGGCGATGTCGCGGACGATCGCCGGTTCTCCGGTGAACGGCCGGCCTTCGAGTACGATGCGGTCCGCGTCGCCCGCGAAGGCCAGGGCGGTGAAGCGTCCGCGCAGGAGATCCGGAGCCGTCGGAACGGGCCGCCCATCGGCGGCCTCCCAGACGGAGATCCACAGCGGTTCGGGGGCGCCGGTATACACGGTGGAATCGAACGTCACATACCGCCGCAGCAGCCGCCGCCCGTCGCTGCTGAAGCTGAGGCCGGCGCTCGCCGCGAACTTGGCGTCGGGCTTCGGCAGTTCCTCGAAGACCCGCGGTGCGTCCGTGGTGCGCAGGTCCCAGAGCCGGACGCGGAGCTCCTTGTCGATGGAGGCGAACCAACGGCCGTCCGGACTCAGCGCGGTGTCGGGGGCGTCCCGGATGTCCGCGGGGACGTCGTTCAGCGGGCGCTGACGGGTGGTGCCGTCGGCCAGCCCGGTCACCACCGTGACGCGGTAGTCGTCCGTGCCCTCGACGGAGAACACCACGGCCGTCCTGGCGTCGGGGGTCACCGCCATCTTCTGGAAGCGCCCAGGCCACAGGCCCGGCCAGCTGGCCGAGAGCTGCTGCCCCCGGGTGTACTCGCGCAGCAGTGCGTTGTAGGCCTCGGGTGTCTGGCCGGCGTTCCAGGCCGCGAGCGCCAGCTGTAGCGAGACGGCCGGCTCGTCCGCCGCGTGCTGGTCGGCGACGGTGGCGAGCAGCCGTGACGCCTGGGTCCGCAGCTGCGCCTCGGCCTCCTGGCTGCTGTGCCTGGCCCAGGCGGCCAGCCCTCCGGTAAGGAGGACCAGGGAGGCGAGGCAGGCGATGATCGAGCGCAGCACCCGGACTTCACGTCTGCGGCGGTGGTAGCTGAGCTGAATGAATTCGGCCTCCTCCGGCGCGATGTCCTTGGGGCGCCCAGCCAACTGGTCCATGGCCGTGTTCAGCGCCCCTCCGCGTAGGAGCTGGCCGGGCTCCCTCCGGTGGTTCTCCCAGCGCTCCAGGTCGGCGCGCAGTTCCTCCTGCCAGACACGGAAACCCCTGGAGTCCTCCAGCCACTCTTCTAGCCTGGGCCAGAGGGTGACCAGGGCTTCGTGGGCAAGGTCGACAACCTCCTCTCCGTCGGAGGTCCGGCTCGGCACGACGAGCCTGGTGGGGGCGAGCCGGAGGGCGAGGTCCCGCAGGGCCGGGTCGAGGGCGGCGAGCCTTGCGGGGTGCCGGGTGAAGCCGCCGCGGGTGTTCGGCCGGGCGAGCTGGGTGAAGAGCCTTCGTGCGAGGTCCTCCTCGTCCTCGCCGAGGCGGGTGCGCATGCACTCCTCGGCGAAGCCCACCAGGGCGCCCGCCACGCCGCCAAGGTCGTAATACGCCGCGTGAGTGAGGGTCGATCCGTCCCGGAGGTCCCACAGACGGGTCAGGGCGAACTGGACCAGCGGCATCCGTCCAGGTTCGTCGGCGGCGTCCGCGACGATGCGCGCGGGCAGTCCCGCCTCGAACGAGAGGCCGGGTATGCCCGCGACCGGGGCGGTGACGGCCTCCAGGAGCTGTTCCGGGGACAGCTGCGCCAGGTATTGGGTCGCCGTGCTCAGCAGGTCGGCGTTGGCCGAGTCCAGCAGGAGGTCCAGGGACTCCGGTCGTGCGGTGGCGACGATCCTGAGTGCGGGCCATCCGGTGTTGGTACCGGGTGCGCAGAGGGACACCAGCAGGCGCATCAGCTCGCGGGCCGCCGTGGGGTCGGCGGTGGCGTACTCCTCCAGCTGGTCGACGAAGACAACGAGACCGTTCTCGCCGACCGCCTCCAGGACCTGCCCGCGCAACTCGGCCGTCAGTTCGTCGAGCCCCGGCCCGGGTTGGTCCAGCCGGTCGGAGAGCAGGTCGGTCAGGTCAGTGACGGCGCGGATCTGCTCGACGGCGGTCCGGTCCGCTGTCAGCAGGGGAGCGAGGGTCTGAGCCACCCCCGCGGCGGCGCGGACGCCCGGTACGGCGCGCAGTTCCGAGACCGCCACGGCCAGGCCGGTCCGAAGCCGTGGCACCAGCCCGGCCCGGATGAGGGAAGACTTCCCGCAGCCGGAGGCCCCGACCAGGAAGGTCAGCGGGCGTCGCCTGACGGCGGCCAGGATGCGCTCCGTGTCCTCCTGGCGGCCGTGGAACAGGTCCGCCTCCGCCTCCGTGAACGAGGCGAGGCCGGGGAACGGGCACCGTGGCGGGAGCAGCCGCTCGTCGAGCAGGGCGCCGGAGGGGATCAGGTAGGCGGTGGTGGAGTCGGTGCCGCGTTGGACGGCGACCGTCATGCCGACGACGCCGCGCCGGATATCGTCCCAGACGGGGGAGCCGCTGAAGCCGCGGGCGATGCGCTGACCAGCCACGCCGGTCTCCATCTGGAGCCATCCGGTGCCCTGCCGGCTGCGCAGGCTGCCCGACGCCCACACTCCGTCTTCGGCTCCGCGCGGGAAGCCCATGACTCGGAACGGATGATCCCAGACCTTGGAGCCGTCCACTAGCGGCACCGGTCGGGTGCCGGGAACGGGACGCTCCAGCCGCAGCAGGGCGACGTCGTCGCGGTCTGCGGCGGCCACCGGGCGCCACACCTCGACCGTAGAAGGGCAGCGGGGCACCGCTCCGTTCCCGTCACGCACGAGGGGGAACTCCACGAGGACCGGGTCCGCCGGGGCCAGTTCGGCGGATTCGGATACTCCCAGGGCCAGGGCGACGACATGGGCGCAGGTGCAGACGACCTCGGCGTCGATCAGGAATCCGGTGCCCACCACCTCGCCGGACTGGGACCGTATGCGGACCAGTCCGGCGGCCAGGACTTCGTCCCCGGAGGGCGGTGCCATCTCCAGGCTCAAGCCGGGTCCCCGGTGCGGGGCCGCCACTCCACGCTGACGGTGAAGTTGGCCTCCGAGGCGGCCTTGGCCACCACCACACCGGCTTCGGCAGACAACTTGATGCCGAAGTCCACGCGCACTGTGTCCGGGGTGTGGACCATCCCGCGCAGGCCGTCCGCGATAACGTCCAGCGCCGGTCGCAAGTGGCGCATCGCGTCCTGGAGCGTTTCGGAGGTCGCGCGGGCCAGCGACGAGGCCCGCCCTACCCGGTCGAACCCCGAGTCGTCCCCGTCGGAGACCTCGACCCAGATCCCGCTTCCATCCGCGAGCCGGAGCTCACCTGCATGGGTCACTTTCGCCCTTCCCTCCCCTAGTCGGCCCACTGATGGTAGCCGAACTCCGATGTCCCACAGGGGACTTGTTCGATGTCAGCCCGCCGGCTACCAGCAGGTCGCCCGGGCGGACCGGGAACGCCTCCGGTCCGCCCGCTGTTGCCCAGAATGCCGGGCTGCCTTCGAGCGCCTGACCTCGCCTGCTGGCGGTTCGGCCGACCGTGCGAGGGCGGCGACGTACCCGAGGGAGGAGAGCACCTGGGTGCACGGCAGCTGCCAATGGACCCGCCGGCCCCGCCGCCCCGGCGGCCGCTGCTGGTCGCCGCCCGCCTGGTCGGCCTGCGCAAGCAGGCCTGACCGGCGACGAACTGTCCGCCCGGTGCGGCTGGCACCCGGCGAAGACCTCCCGGATCCAGAGCGGCAAGTCCGCCCCCTCCGAGGACGACCTGCGCGCCTGGTGCACCGCCTGCGCCGCCGACGGCCAGGTCCCCGACCTCATCGCCGCCGCCCGCGCGGTCGATTCCATGTACACCGAGTGGCGCCGGATGGAGCGCCCGGGCTGCGCGCCGCCCAGGATTCGGTGGCGGCCCTCTATCGCCGCACCGCCCTGTTCCGGGTGTACGCCAGCCGCGTCCTGCCCGGCATGGTGCAGACCCCCGAGTACACCACCGCCGTGCTGCGCTCGATCCAGCACGCCCGCGTCGAGGTCGACGACGTCGCCGATGCCGTCGAGGCCCGCCTGGAGCGCCAGGGAATGCTGTTCTCCGGCCGACACCGCTTCGGCCTGCTCATCGAGGAGTGGGTGCTGCGCGCCGCGGTATGCGACCCGGAGACGATGGCGGCCCAGCTCGGCCACCTCCTCGCCGCCTCCTCCAGCCCGTTCGTCAGCGTCGGCGTCATCCCCACCGGAGCCGCCCGGCCGCACCTGCCGGTCGAAGACTTCTACATGTTCGACGAGGCCGAGGTGGCCGTCGAGCTGACCTCCGGCTACCTGCGGATCACCCAGCCACGCGAGATCGCCGACTACGTGCGCACGTTCACCGACCTGGCGTCCATGGCCGTCCACGGAGCCGAGGCCCGTCAGCTGATCACGGCAGCGATAGCCACTCTCGGGTGACTTCGCGCAAGACGGCGCAACCTCGTTGAGGGTCCGGCCGGTCACTCCCCACCGTCGATCCGTCGCCCGCCGTGACGGACCGGAGACCCGGCCCCGGCGGGCGAGCCGGGGCCGCTGCGCCCGCCCGCCCCCGTCGGGTGGGCGCAGCCGTCACCGCCGACGACAGAATGGAGAACCCTCGTGGCCGCGCACCGCATACCCCGCCACCGGCCACGGCCGCGCCCGGGAAGCGCCGGCGGGTGCAAGGTTCACGGTGACCACGACCGTCGAGATCCCGACACGGCCCGAGGCCGCCGGCGCCGCGAGAGCGCTGCTGCCGTACGAGCCGCAGTCCGCCTCGGTGGCCAGGCGCCTGGTGCGCACCACGCTGCGCGCCTGGGGGCTGGCCGACCTGGTCGAGGCCGGCGAACTGGTCGTCAGCGAGCTGGCGGGCAACGCGGCGAAGACCGGCTGCCGGCGGAAGATGACGGTCGGCGTCGAGCGGATCACCGACCGGTGCGTGCGGATCAGCCTCCGCGACGGCTCCCGCGCCTTGCCCTGCTTGATCGATGCGGGACTTGCCGCCGTGTCACGCCGCGGGATGGCCCTGGTCCACCACCTGACCGGCGGGCACTGGGGCGTGACCCTGGAGCCGTTCGGCAAGACCGTCCACGCGGACCTGCGCACCCGCTCTCCTGCTCCGGCGTAGCCCCACCAGTGCCCCGGTGCGCTGGGGTCAGCGCCCTACTCCTCCCGGGCCTCGGGAGGGCACCATCGCAGCAACGACGAGGAGCTCGGCATGGACATCGAGGCAGTCGAAGGCGGCGGCTCGGGCGGCGATGGGGGTGGCGGGGGCGACGGGCACCCGGGTACCCCGTGGACGCCGCCGCCCACACCGCCGTCCCCGGACGGCACCACGCCGCCCGGAGACGGGGGACACCGCAAGTGACGCTCGCCCCTGAGCAGGAGGGCCGCCCCGTGCCGGGGCGGTCCTTCCCCGTCGCCGACGCGTGGGCGCCGGCCTTCGACGCCGTTCCGCGCTCGCTGTTCCTGCCGGACCTGATCTGGGCGCACGAGATGGCCACCGGCACCAGCCGGCCCCTGGACCGGACCGTGGACGAGGCCGGTTGGCTGGCGGCGGCCGCGGCGGACATCCCGATCGTCACGCAGTGGGACGACGGCGAGCACCAGGGCGCCGGGCCCGGAAAGGTGCCGACCAGCTCGGCATCACAGCCCTCGCTGGTCGCCTCGATGCTGGACGATCTCCAGGCCGAGCCGGGGATGCGGGTGCTGGAGCAGGGCACCGGTACCGGCTGGAACGCCGCGCTGCTGAGCCACCGGCTTGGCGACGCGAACGTGACCACGATCGAGGTCGACGCCGCCGTGTCGGCCCAGGCCCGCGCCGCACTCGAGCGCGCCGGCTACCGCCCGCAGGTCGTGTGCGGGGACGGGGCGCTCGGCCACCCGCCCGGTGCCCCGTACGATCGGATCACCGCCACCTACGGGCTGCGGGAGATCCCGCGGGCGTGGATCGAGCAGACCCGGCCCGGTGGGCTGATCCTGGCGCCGTTCGGCACCCACTACTCCAACGCCGACGCCCTGGTCCGCCTCACCGTCCACGCCGACGGCACAGCTACCGGGCCGTTCCTCCAGCCGGTCGAGTTCATGAAGATGCGCTCCCAGCGCCTCCAGTGGCCGCAGAACCCGGCCGACGGGGGCACCCTCGCCGAGTCCACCACCACCGTCGTCCTGCCGCCGCACGGCAAGTTCGCCCCGTTCCCGCTCGCCGCGGGCCTGCGCCTGCGCGACGTCGTCCACGCGATCCAGCCGCACGAGGACGGCGCCCGCACGCTGTGGCTCTACTCCCTCACCACCCCGGCCTGGGCTGCTGCGACCTTCCGGGCCGGCGAGGACGAGCACCAGGTCCGCCAGTACGGCGGCCGCCGCCTCTGCGACGACTTCGAGCAGACCCTTACCTGGTGGCACCAGGCGGGCGAGCCCGGCGTCGACCGGCTCGGACTCACCGTCACCCCGGACGGCTGGCACGCGTGGCTGGACGACGCCGCCCAGCCGATCTGACCGGCGGGTCCGGCGCCGCGAGCCCGCCTCCCGGCGCCGGACCCGTCACCGACCACCGCCCGCCCCGGCGGGCGCACACGGGAAGGGGAAACGCATGGAACGCCGACCGATGGACCTGGCCACCTACAGCGAGCACGCCCAGCACGGGCCCTGCTTCATCTGCCGCCTGGTCGAAGGCGACCCGGCCTACGCGCACGAGATCGTCTACGAGACCGAGCAGCACCTCGCATTCCTGGACAAGTGGCCCGTCCTGCCCGGCAAGCTCCTGGTCGTGCCCAAGCAGCACCTGGAGCACGTCGTCACCGACCTCACCGAGCAGGACTACCTCGCCATCATGCGCACCGTGCGGCTGGTCGCCCTCGCCGCCGAGGACGTAGTGGCCGGCGAGCGCACCTACCTGTTCTCCCTCGGCTCCCAGGCCGGCAACAGCCACCTCCACTGGCACATCGCCCGCCTCCCGCACGGCGTCCCCTACGAACAGCAGCAGTTCGAGGCCCTCGCCTTCGGCAACGGCGTCCTCACCTACACCCCCGCCGAACGAGCCGACCTCGCCGACCGGCTGCGCCAGGCCGTCACCGCCCGTGCCACCGCGGCCGGCTGACCCGCCGTTGCCCAACCGGGCGCCCGCTCGTTGGACCCGCCGAGCGCCTCCACCAGGGCGCGCGGCTGCGCCTGCTCCACACCGCCCGGCACGTAAACCCCCACGGCCCGGGCACAGCACGGTGAAGCCCTCGGGCAGCCGGGCCCGTACACAGCCCGGCTGCCCGAAATTCCTCCCCGCAGGCCTTCAGCGCGCGCCAGAATCACCAGACAGACGAGAAGGCGACAGGACGGGTGCGGGCGATGAACGAGTTGCGGTTCGACGGGGACATCGGGACGTTCACGGTGAACGTCCGCGAGGGCAGTCTGTGGATCCACCGGGCGCTGGGAACCCACAGCCTGGAGCTGCAGCTGGAGGTCGTAGTCCCAGAGAGCGAGGGCGCAGGAAAGGTCCTGCAGCTGGAGACGGACCTATTCGCCCACCGGGACGCCGCCGCGCGGGCCTGGCTCGGATCGGCCGCCCACACCCTGGCCTTCGTGCCCGGCGGGGTGCAGCGCCCGATCCTGCGGTTTCTGCTCACGGGCGCCCAGATCCTGGCGCTGGAGGAGCAGCGGATCGGGGACCTGAGCCTGGAGCTGGACGTGCGCGGTGTCCTGCCACAGGCGACCGGATACGCCGGCGGGAGTCAGGCCACCGAGCACATCGCGGTTGCCGAGAGCCGCTGGCGCCAGCAGTTGGCCGGCCTCGGGCGCAGTCTCGGCGTTGAGATGACGATCCCGTTCCCCGGTGACGACGGGCCCGGCCGGGCCGCCGCGGACTTCCTGCGCGAGGCGCAGCGGCAGCTCGGCGGCAACGAGATCGACGCCGCCATGCTCCAGACCCGCAAGGCACTGGAGACCATCAAGAACACGAGCGGCTGGAATTGGCCGGGCAAGAAGGACAAAGGCCAGATCACCGCAGACGAACGTTGGGCGCTGGTCCGATCCGCGCTCGAGGACCAGGCCAGCGGTGCCATGCACACCGACCCCGGCACCAAGGACCACACCTACACCCGAGCCGAGGCCGAGGTCCTCATTGCGGCCACCGCCGCCCTGCTGCGCCTGTTGTTCTGACACTCGCGCCCACCCGCATGGGCGCCAGCCGTCCGGCTGCACCTGCCGCCAACCCCGTCTGCCACGCCTCCTGAGGACCTACGGCGACCTCGGCGACCTCCCGAAGAGTCAGCTGCTCTTGCGACTGGTGCGGGTCTTCTTCGCCGTGGTCGGCGTCGGCTTCTTCGCGGCGGCCGGCAGTGACTTGGCGGACACGGTCTTGCGTGCGGCGGGCTTCGCTGCGGACTGGGTGCTGCTGGTGCTCTTCACGGTGTTGGGGACCTTGGGGTGCTGCTGTTCTTGGGCGTCGGCGAGGGCGCGTTCAAGGATGGCCATGAGGTCGGTGACGGTGCCGCCGGGTGGCAGGACACACGACTCGGGCGTGTGCGGGGGCTCAAGGCCGGCGAGGCGGGCTTCGACGACCTGCTCCAGGGCGTGCGCGTACTCGTCGTGTTCGGCCTCGATCCCCCGGAGGGGGAGCGCACGTGCACGGGGGTGGCCGAGGCCGGGCCTGATCGGCGTCGATCACCCCCGCAGGGCGGTGCCGTAAGACCCGGTTCGCCAGCCAGTCGAAGACGAATGCCTCGTTCTGCTCCCGAGACTCGGCGATCTCGACGTACCGCGCACCTTGCAGGCTGGAGATCGCCTTGAGGACTACGGTCTCGCCCTCCGGCTTTCGCTTGCCCATGAAAGTCGTGAACGCCGTGATTGTGTTCGGGCCGATCACGCCGCCCACGGTCATTGCGCAGATGATGGCCGCCGTCAGCTTCGGTAACGGTGGCGTCATCACCGACAACGACCCCACGACTTGACTGACAGGAGATGTCAGTGAATCTCTGGATAGTGGTGCCATGATCCTCAGCCACCACTCCGGCCGGGCAGAGCGGCTGCTTGTGCCCGCTGCCTTCGCCACCGCTCTCGGCAACAATGTCCAGCTCATCGTCGGTGCACTGCTCGTGATCAGGGAGCAGCAGACCATGATGGCCGTCGGCTGGCTCTTCATCGCGGTCGCCGGGCCGCAAGCGTTGTTCTCGCCCTTCTTCGGACGGCTGGCCGACCGCTTCGACCGGCGGGCCCTGTGGATCTGCTGCGATGTCACCAGTGCGGCGCTGGCCCTTGGGCTGCCGCTGTGGCTGGCCTGCGGCGGCTCCCCTGAGCCCGGGATCTACGCCGCCAATCTGGCGCTCGCCGTGGTCGGTGCCCTGTTCTTTCCGGCAAGCTCCGCGCTGATCAAGGAACGGGTCCCGGCGGACCGGCTACGGCGGTTCAACGCCCGCTACGAGATGGGGACCCAGGCGGGGATGCTGCTGTCGGCGACGATCGGCGGGCTGTCCGTCCAGCCGTTCGGTGCCGTGCCGCTGCTGGTGTTCAACGCCGGGAGCTTCATCGTCTCGGCGCTCTGCGTCGCCGCGGTGGGGCGTCATCCGGACCGGGCGACGACGGCCTCTGCCGCCGGGGTGTCGGCGTCGGCGGCGCCGAGCGGGCCGCTGCGGATGCGCCGCTTCATCCTCCTCTACGCCCAGGGAAGTGTGGTCGTCACGGTCTTCAACGCTCTGCTGCCTACCGCCGTCGTCGGCGAACTCCATCTGGGGGCCGCGACGTTCGGTGCCGTGGACGCCCTCGGGTGCCTCGGTTTCCTGGCGGCCACCGGTGCCTACCGGATCGTCAGCAGACGCAGTCCGGACCTTCGCATCGCCGTCGTGGGATTTCTGCTCTGCAATGTCGGCCTGGTACTGCAAAGCCGATTCGGGATCGTCGGCTATCTCGTGGGGGTGCCGCTGGGTGCGTTCTTCTTCGGGCAAGCCAGGATCGCTTCCCGGACGATGCTGATGACCTCGGCCGACGAGGCTTCAGTGGGCAGGGTCTTCGGACTGGCGAACGGTGGCGGGCTTGCGGCCACGGTCGGGGTGATGTTGCTGGTCGCGACGGTCACCGACCACAGTGACACGCGCTACGGCTTTGGGGTCCTCGCCGCCCTTGCGCTGCTGGCGACCCTGTCCGCCGGACTGCTGCTGAGGTCGCCGACCCCCGCCCGGCCTGATATCTCCGCCGGCCGGTACCGCTCGAGCACGGCCGCCGCCCTCTCCGTGATCTCGCGGCGCAGTTCCTCGGGAGCCAGCACCTCGATGTCCGGCCCCAGTGACAGCAGCGTCTGCACCGCCAGCTCGACCGACTCCAGCGGTACCGTCGCCGTCACCCAGCCGTCTGCTTCCGGCGGCCCCGCCGAGGCTTCGACGGCTCGGACCAGTGCCGCGTCCAGGCGGCCCGGCAGCGCGGACAGCAGCGCAGGAGCAATCCGGACGGAGGCCTGAAGCCGCAGTCTGCGGGCGTCGTAGACGGTGAGGTAGTCCTGCCAGTGGGCGGCCAGGTCGAAGCCGTCGGGGCGCTCGAAGATGTCCTCCCCGACGTCCAGACGGAGGATCGACGACACCCGGTAGGTCCGCACCGCGCCGTCCACCGCTGCGACCAGGTACCAGACGCCCGCCTTGAGGACCAAGCCGTAGGGGTCGAGCTCGCGCTCGACTTCCTGCGGTTCGGCCCAGCGGCGGTAGCGCACCTGGATCCGCCGCTGGTTCCACACGGCATTGGCGAGCGACACGAGAAGGGGCGCGGAGTCCTGTTCCCGGTACCAGCCGAGAGCGTCGAGGTGGAATCGCTCGCGGACCCGGCCGGCTCGGTCCCGCAGTGGAGTCGGCAGCGCCGCAGTCAGTTTCAGCTGTGCCGCCGCGAGCACCTCGCCCAGTCCCAGGTCGTCCGCCGCACCGGGCAGCCCGGCCAGGAACAGAGACTCGGCCTCGTCGGCGTGCAGTCCGGTGAGCCGGGTCCGGTAGCCGCCGAGCAGCTCGTAACCGCCGTGGTGCCCGGCGTCCCCGTACACCGGAATGCCCGCGCCGCTCAGTGAGTCGATGTCCCGGTAGACGGTCCGCACCGAGACCCCCAGCTCTTCAGCGAGCTCACCGGCCGTCAGCCTGCCCCGGTTCTGCAGCAGGAGGACGAGGGAGAGGAGCCGGACCGCGCGCATGAACCGATCATTCCCTGTCTGGCCCGAGTCGGGTTCGTTGGGGTACTGGTAAGAGCCCTGTCACCAGCCGCAAGCGGCAGAGCTACTCCGTTGACTTCGCAGGCCGGGGTAGTTCGTCTGCCGCGCCGGCAACTGGCAGGCCCAACGCGTACGGACCCGGCTAGGACCAATACCAGTGACTTAAGGATCGCTGATGGTAGGCTGCCTGCCCAGGAGGTGCCTGGATGCCACGCCCTGGGCAGGTCAAGCCGGCGACGGAC
>NZ_JBFAJO010000117.1:0-18295 GCF_040655255.1 Kitasatospora sp. NPDC050463 | reverse complement strand
CTCCTTCAAAGTCTCCCACCTATCCTACACAAGCCGCACCGAACACCAATATCAAGCTATAGTAAAGGTCCCGTTGGGAAGTCGGCCGGGCCGACTTCCCACTCCGCGGGAGATACCGCGTCAGAGCTCGGTCCGGCGGCGCCGGATGACGACGACGAGATCGACGACGGCGAACAGGGTGAGGAGCCCGCAGGCGACCGCGAAGCCGGTGAGGGTGCCCCGGCTGGGCGCGCCGTACGCCGGTGAGTTGGCGGCCCAGACCGCGAAGGCCACCGTGGCGACGGCGAACAGCGGTGTGAACGTCAGCGAGAGCAGATAGCGCAGTTTGAGGTCGCTCCGGGCGGTCCTGGGTTCGGTGCCGCTGCGCCAGTGCTGCGGCGTCGTGGCTCGCATGCCCGTGCACCTCCCGTCGGCCGGGTGAGGTCTACGATTCCAGCGTACGTCCGGGCACGAGCGGGGGAGGGGCGATGACGGAGGCGGACGCGGAGGGCTACGCGGGGCTGCGGGTGGAGCGGGCGGAGGAGCTGGCCCGTCGGCACGGCTGGGCATCGGTGCGGGTGCTGCCGCCCGGGGCGATGATGACCATGGACCACCGGGAGGGGCGGCTCAACCTCGCGGTGCGCGACGGGGTCGTGGAACGCAGCTGGGAGGGGTGAGTGCGGTCCCGGGCCGCCGGGTGAGCCGGCTCTCGACGGCGCTCACCAGGGGCTCCAGCAGCGGCAGCGAGAGCAGCACCAGCAGGCCGGCGGCCCAGCCGGCCAGCACGTCGGTGACCCAGTGGGTACCGAGGTAGACCGTGGTG
The DNA here is from genome assembly GCF_040655255.1 of Kitasatospora sp. NPDC050463. NCBI lineage: Bacteria > Bacillati > Actinomycetota > Actinomycetes > Kitasatosporales > Streptomycetaceae > Kitasatospora > Kitasatospora sp. NPDC050463. The sequence goes on along the minus strand of NZ_JBFAJO010000117.1, from coordinate 17,493 downwards.
AGCCCGACCGAGCCGGCGGTGGCAGCCGCGAGCACCGCGCCGCAGCGTCGCCAGCGGACCGCCAGGTACGCCAGCGCGCCCCAGGTGACCACGGCGTTGGCGGTGTGCCCGGAGGGGAATATGGTGCCGCCCGAGAAGAGCTCGGGCGAGCCGACGTAGTGGGCGTAGTGCGGGCCCAGCCGACCGGTGACGATCTTCACCGCGCCGACCGTGACATTGAGCAGCAGCAGGGCGTTGCCCGTCACCAGCAGCGGGCGCAGCCGCCGCAGCCGGTGGGCCCGCCAGCCGAGCCAGGCGAAGGCCGCGACGGCGGACGGGCCGCGCTGCCCGGCCACCACCCAGTTGTCGAGCAGCGGTTCGAGGTCGGGCCACCGTTCGTAGGGGCGGGCGAGGCGTACCGTCCAGTCGAGGTCGACCAGCGGGGTGTCGAGGAGGACGCCCGCGACCACCACCAGGTAGCCGAGCCCGGTGAGGGCCAGCAGGCCGATCCGCCGTCGGCCGAGCGGTGGCCGGCCGGGTTCTCCGGGGGTGTGGAGTGGGAGCCCCCGGCGGGTGATCGGATCATCCCGAAATTCACTCGGCGCTTGCACGCCGGTGACCCTACCCAGCGGGCCGGGGTGACTCCCGACGGAATTCGGAATTCTTCGGGGAGGCGTTTGAATGACCGGATCGCCGTCATCTCCGTGTGATTTTCCGATGTTCCCTTATCGAATATCCGCTCGATCGTCGATCGGACACTCCCAAGGGTCGGTATAGCGCACGGAGTGGGAGACCGGCCTCGCCGGTTCCCACTCCGTGGTAACCCTGTGTAGGTTCGGTGGGTCAGTCGAGAGGGCCGCCGGCCACGTAGATGACCTGGCCGGACACGAATCCGGCGCCCTCGCCGGCCAGGAACGAGATGGTGTTCGCGACGTCCTCGGGCACGCCGACCCGCTGGACCGGAATCTGCGAGGCGGCGGCGCGCTTGAACTCCTCGAACTCCATCCCGACCCGGGCGGCGGTGGCCGCCGTCATGTCGGTGGCGATGAATCCGGGGGCGACGGCATTGGCGGTGATGCCGAACCTGCCCAGTTCGATCGCCAGGGTCTTGGTGAAGCCCTGCAGACCGGCCTTGGCGGCGGAGTAGTTGGCCTGTCCGCGGTTTCCCTGGGCCGAGGACGAGGACAGGTTGATCACGCGGCCGAAGCCGGCGTCCACCATGTGCTTCTGCACCGCACGGGTCATCAGGAACGCACCGCGCAGGTGAACGTTCATGACCGTGTCCCAGTCGGACTCGGACATCTTGAAGATCAGGTTGTCGCGCAGCACGCCCGCGTTGTTCACGAGGACGACCGGGGTGCCCAGTTCGGCGGTGATCCGGTCGACCGCGGCCTGCACCTGTCCGGCGTCCGAGACGTCCGCGCCGACGGCGACGGCCCGGCCGCCGGCGGCGGTGATCCGGTCGACGACGTCCTTGCCGGCCGCCTCCTCCAGATCCAGCACGGCGACGGCGTAACCGTCGGCCGCCAGGCGCTCGGCGGTGGCGGCGCCCAGGCCGCGTGCGGCGCCGGTGACGACGGCGACCCTGGGGGCGGTGCTCTGCTCGGTCATGCTCGCTCTCGTCTCTCTCGGATCTCGCCGGGAGGCTCCCGCGGAGGCGCCCGGCGGGGGGTGGACCGCTGAGTGGGCCACACCCTACCGGCGAGTAGGGTGCGCGGCCAGGGCGGAAGACGCAGGTGACCGAGGGTAAGGACCGGCCGGTCGGCTTTCTCCTGCGAACGGGTTACCGTCGGGTCGGCACGGCGCGTAAATATGCCAATGTTGCCGAACCTGCGTCTACTATCCGCCCCCGCCTGCCAGCGAGGGCCAGCCGTTTGTATAGTGTCCGCCAGCAGCCACCGGCTGCACGGCTGGAGCGCCCTCCCTCACAGCGGGACGCCCACTCGCCGTTACTGCCCCACCCGGGTGTCCCACACACACCGGGTGTGACATCGGGACGGATACATGGTGCTGGGGGAGATCCCGACGACCCGCGTGTCCGCGCGACTGCAGCAGTCGCCCGGGCACCTGATCCGCGTTGCACAGCAGGTACACACCCGTCTGTGGTCCGAACACGTCGGAGCCGATCTCACGGCTCCGCAGTTCGCCGTTCTGCTGGTCCTCGCCCTGGAACCGGGTGCTGACCAGCGGACGGTCGGCGAGCGCGCCTCGCTGGACAAGGCCACGATGGCCGAGATGGTCGCCCGGCTGGTCCGGCGCGGCCTAGTGCTGCGACGCCGCGATCCGGCCGACGGCCGGCGCAAACTGCTCGCTCTCTCGCAGAGTGGCGCACAGGCGGTGCGCGAGGCCACCGGCGGAGTGGTCCGTGTGCAGCGCACGCTCTTCGAGCCGCTCGCGGCCGAGGAGCAGCTGGAGATTGTCCGGGTGATGGCCAAGATAGCCAGGCTTGAACCCGCTGCGGTCGCCGTCCTCACCGACGCGCGGCCGATGCTGGACGCCCAGCGGGCGATCGGCTATCTGATCAGGGTGAGCCAGCAGGTGCACACCAAGCTCTGGTCGGAGCACGTCGGTTCGGAGCTGACGGCGCCGCAGTACGCGGTGCTCGACGCCCTCGAACTGGAACCGGGCGCGGACCAGCGCACGGTCGGAGAGCTGGCCTCGCTGGACAAGGCCACGATGGCCGAGATGGTCAGCCGGCTGGTCCGGCGCGGCCTCGTGCAGCGCCGGCGCGACCCTTCGGACGGGCGGCGCAACCTGCTGTCGCTCTCGCCGGCGGGTCAGGACCTGCTGCACCGCTCGGCGGCGGGCGTCGCCCAGGTCCAGCGGCTGCTGCTCGCTCCGCTGGACGAGGACGAGCACGAACCCGCGATGGCACTGATCGCCAAGGCGGCCAGGCTCTAGGCTTCGCCGTCGAGTTCCAGCCAAAACGATTCGCCAACGTACCGAAGGCCGCCGACCCGAATACGGGGAGGCGGCCTTCGGTGTTGACGCTCCTTCAGGGGCCCGGCGCCGGCGCCGTGCTCACCGAGGGTGTCAGTTCCAGTCGAACACCTGCGGGTCCGGGCCGATCCGCACGCCGGTGGCGACGCCCGCGATCGCGGCGAGGTCGGCCCCGTCCAGCTCGAAGCCGGTCACGTCCAGGTTCTCCTTGATCCGGGACGGGGTGACCGACTTGGGGATCGCGACGATGTCGCTCTGCAGGTGCCAGCGGAGCACCACCTGGGCGACCGTGCGGCCGTGCTTCGCGGCGATCTCCCTCAGCGCGGGCTCGGCGAGCAGCTCCTTGCCCTGGCCCAGCGGGCTCCAGGCCTCGGTGGCGATGCCGTGCCGGGAGTGGAAGGCGCGCAGCTCGTCCTGCGGGAAGTACGGGTGCAGCTCGACCTGGTTCAGCGCGGGGGCGACGGAGGCGGCGCCGAGCAGGCGGGTGAGCTGCTCGGCGCCGAAGTTGGAGACGCCGATCGACCTGACCCGGCCGTCGGCCTGGAGCTGCTCGAACGCCTTCCAGATGTTCAGGTAGCTGTCGTGCGCCGGGCGCGGCCAGTGGATCAGGTAGAGGTCGAGGTACTCCAGGCCGAGCTTGGCCAGCGAGGCGTCGAACTCGCGAAGCACCGCGTCCCGGCCCTGCGCGCCGGACCAGTCGCGGGTGCCCGAGTTCCAGAGCTTGGTGGTGATGTAGAGGTCCTCGCGGGTGACGACGCCGCCCGCGATCGCCTCGCTGATCGCCTGGCCGGTGCCGGCCTCGTTCTCGTAGATCGCCGCAGTGTCGATCGAGCGGTAGCCCGTCTCGATGGCGGTGCGGACGGCCGCCGTGGCCTCCGCGTCCGGCACCTGCCACACGCCGAAGCCGAGCTGCGGGATCTGCGCGCCGTTGTTGAGGGTGACGCTGGGGATGGTGCTCACGGGAAGGGGTGCCCTCCTGGTTGTCCCTGATGGTTCGAGTGGATCAACCTGCGGGTTGTCCGGATTGTTCCCGGCCGGCAAAGAATTTTCCGACGCGTTGTATCGGCGTGAGCAGGTTGTGGTGGGATCACACCCGGCCGAAATAAACCTGTTGCGCAGATCACACCCGGCTTGGCACGCTCGCTGCCATGTCCTCCTGACCGGCCCGGCCGTGACCGCACCGGCCCCTCCTCCCGTGCTCCCGGCGCCACCGCGCGACGAGCATGCCCGTGCCCATCGCCCGCACCACCCCCGACGGAGCGTCATGCCGCTCAAGACCCTGCCGCTGGCCGACCCCGGCGACCCCGACCTCTCCTCCCCCCTCGCCTTCCTCCGCTGGCTGCAGCGCAGCCAGCGGCGCGGGCAGGTGCTCGCCACCTGCTGGTCGCTGCTGGAGATGGGCAGCCGGGCGGCCCTGCCCGTCCCGCTCGGCATGGGCGTCCAGGCCGCCGTGGACGGTGACGCCGCCGGCATCCGGTGGGCCGGCGCCGCCGTGCTGGCCCTGGCCGCCGTCGCCGCCCTCGGCGCCGTCATGCTGCACCGCCAGGCGGTGTGGAACTGGATCCACGCCGCCACCCAGATCCGTCAGCTGGTATCCCGTCAGGCCTCCCACCTGGGTGCCGGACTGTCCCGGCGGATCGCCACCGGCGAGATCGTCGCGGTCGGCAGCGGGGACGTCGAGAAGATCGGCTGGTACGTCGAGCTGGTCGCCCGGCTCCGCGGCGCGGTGATCGTCTGGCTGGCGGTCAGCGCCGCCGTGCTGGTCGCCGAACCCGTGCTCGGCCTCGCCGTCCTGCTCGGCGTCCCGGTGCTGGCCGCCTCCGTCTGGCCGCTGCTGGGCCCGTTCGAGCGGCGCTACTCCGAGCAGCGCGCACTCGGCGGCAAGGCGACCGAGCTGGCCGCCGACACCGTGGCCGGACTCCGGGTGCTGCGCGGCATCGGCGGCGAGGAGCTGTTCCTCGACCGCTACCGGGCGGCCTCCCAGAAGGTCCGCGCGGCCGCCGTCCGGTCGGCCCGGATCTGGTCGCTGATGCAGGCCCAGCAGGTCCTGCTGCCAGGCCTGTTCGTGGTCGGCGTCACCTGGTACGGCGCCCGGCTGGCCACCCGCGGGGAGATCGGGATCGGCACCCTCGTCGCCGTGTACGGCGCCACCGCCTACCTGGCCGCGCCGCTGCGCATCCTCGGCGAGGCCGCGCACGCCTGGAGCGTCGCCCGGGTCTCCGCCGGGCGGGCCGTCCGAGTGCTCTCGCTCAGCCGGACGACCGGCACCGCCGAGGCCGTGCTGACCGGGCCCGGCGAGGCCGACCTGTACGACCCGGTCTCCGGGCTGACCGTCCGGGCCGGCGAGCTGACCGCCGTCGTCTGCGGCGACCCGGACTTCGCCGGGGCGCTCGCCGGCCGGCTCGGCGGGCACGTCCCGCTGGGTGAGGGCGAGCAGCCGCAGTCCTCCGTCCGGCTCGGCGGCACCGAGCTGGACGCCGTCCCGCTGGCCGAGGCCCGGGCGGCGGTGCTGGTCCACGACAAGGAGCCGGTGCTGCTCTCCGGCACCCTGGCCGAGCTGTTCGACATCCCCGCCTCGGGCCGGGTCACGCCCGCCGAGGCACTGGCCGCCGCCCGCGCCGAGGACGTCCTGGACGCGCTGGTGGACGGCTCGCCCGAGTCCGGAGGGGACGCCATGCGGGCGGGGATCACCGAGCGTGGCCGCTCGCTCTCCGGCGGCCAGCGCCAGCGGCTGGCGCTCGCCCGCGCGCTGCTGGCCGACCCGCCGGTGCTCGTCCTGGACGAGCCCACCAGCGCGGTCGACGCCCACACCGAGTCCCGGATCGCGACCGGCCTGCGCAAGAGCCGGGAGGGGCGCACCACGGTGGTGTTCGCCACCAGTCCGCTGCTGCTCGACCGGGCGGACCGGGTGGTGCTGGTCCAGGACGGCCGGGTCGCCGCGGCCGGCCGCCACCGCGAGCTGATGCACACCGAACCCGCCTACCGCGCCGTGGTCACCCGCGACGAGGAGCCGGCAGCCGTCGGGGAGAGCGTATGAACCGCACCCCCGTCCGTCGCCCCGCCCAGTCCAGGAGCACCGTATGAAGCCCCCCGTCCATCAGGAGCAAGGGCCGGCCACCACCCTGCCGGTCGGCTCCCCGACCGCCGTCCGGGCCTACCTGCGGCTGCTCGCCCGGCGGCACCGGGCCGCCTTCTCCGCCGTGGTGGGCCTGCACTCGGTGGCCACCGTGGCCGGGCTGGTCGGGCCCTGGGTGCTCGGCACGCTGGTCGAGTCGCTGGCCACCGGCACCGCCGAGTCCACCATCGCGGTCGCCGTCGCCTGGTACCTGCTGGCGCTGGTCGTGCAGTCCGCCTTCACCTGGTGGTCGCGGCTGCGCGGCAGTGTCCTCGGTGAACGCGTGCTGGCCGACCTCCGGGAGGACTTCCTGGTCCGGTCGGTGACGCTGCCGACCGGCGTCCTGGAGCGGGCCGGCACCGGGGACCTCGTCTCCCGGGGCACCACCGACATCGACCGGCTCGACAAGTCGGTCCGCGAGGCGGTGCCCGAGCTGGCCGTCGCCGTGGTCTCACTGCTGCTGGTGATCGGCGCCCTGGTGGTGACCTCGCCGCTGCTCGCGCTCACCGCGCTGATCGGCCTGCCGCTGCTGCTGGTGAGCTCCCGCTGGTACTTCCGGCGGGCCCCGCAGTCCTACCGCAACGAGTCGGCCGGCTACGCCGCGGTGAACACCGTGCTCGCCGAGACGGTCGACGCCGGGCGGACGGTCGAGACGCTGCGCCTCGGCGACGAGCGGGTCCGGCTGACGGACCGCAAGCTCGGCGAGTGGCTCGCCTGGGAGCGGTACACCCTCTGGCTGCGCTCGGTCTGGTTCCCGACCATCGACGCCGTCTACACCCTGGCGGTGCTCGGGACGCTGCTGCTCGGCGGCCTGTTCACCCTGCGGGGCTGGATCACCGTCGGCCAGCTGACCACCGGGGTGCTCTACGCCCAGGCGCTGACCGGCCCGGTCGACCTGATCCTGCGCTGGTACGACGAGCTGCAGATCGGGCAGGCCTCGCTGGCCCGGCTGGTCGGGGTGCGCGAGGTGCCGGAGCACGAGAGCGACGAGGACGCCCACCCGCACGGCCGGCACGTCCGGGCGGACGACGTCCGGTTCGGCTACCGCGAGGGCGCCGACGTGCTGCACGGCATCAGCCTGGACGTCGCCCCGGGCAGCCGGGTCGCGTTGGTCGGGCCCTCCGGCGCGGGGAAGTCCACCCTGGGTCGGCTGCTGGCCGGGATCTACGCACCCGGCCGGGGCAGTGTGACGCTCGGCGGGGCGGCGCTCTCGCGGATGCCGGCCGAGCGGGTCCGGGCCCAGGTGGCGCTGGTCAACCAGGAGCACCACGTCTTCGTCGGCACCCTGCGGGACAACCTGCGGCTGGCCGCGCCGGACGCCGCCGACACCGAGCTGCGCGCCGCGCTGGACGCGGTGGACGCCGGGGACTGGGTGGACGCGATGGCGCAGGGGCTGGACACCGAGGTCGGCTCGGGCGGCACCGCACTGACCGCGCCACAGGCGCAGCAGCTGGCGCTGGCCCGGCTGGTGCTGGCCGACCCGCACACCCTGGTCCTGGACGAGGCCACCTCGCTGCTGGACCCGAGGGCCGCCCGGCACCTGGAGCGCTCGCTCTCCCGGGTGCTGGAGGGCCGTACGGTGATCGCCATCGCGCACCGGCTGCACACCGCGCATGACGCGGACGTGATCGCCGTGGTCGAGGGCGGGCGGATCAGCGAGTACGGCAGCCACCCCGAGCTGGTCGCGGCCGGCGGTCCGTACGCGGCGCTCTGGCGGTCCTGGCGGGACGAGCGGTGACGGGCGGGCCCACCGGCGCCCGGTGAGGGGGCGCAAACCCGCACGGGGGAGGGTTGCCCCGTGCGGGTTACTCCCGGGCGCGTAAACGGACAAGTCGGTCGACCGGCCCGCAGACTGCCCGTGTGACCAAGATTTCAGACGGCTCGTCCGCCTCCAAGCGCAGTGAGATCGCTGGCATCCCCACCCGGTACATCGGGATCGGCGTCATCGTCGTCCTCGCGGTGTGGTTCCTGTTCGCCAACCTCGACAAGGTGAAGATCCAGTTCTGGGTGTTCACCGTCACCGCGCCGCTCTGGATCGCGCTGCTCGCCACCCTCGTCGCGGGCGGCGCGCTGGGCTGGCTGCTGAAGGGGCGGCGCGGCAAGTGACGGCGGGGCCCGGGCCGTCGGCCTTCGAGCCGCTGATCGAGTTGCGCGGCGTCAACAAGCACTTCGGCGAACTGCACGTGCTGCAGGACATCGAGCTCACGGTCGGGCGCGGCGAGGTCGTGGTGGTGATCGGCCCCTCCGGCTCCGGGAAGTCCACCCTCTGCCGGGCGATCAACCGGCTGGAGCCGATCGAGTCCGGCACCATCTCGATCGACGGCCGGCCGCTGCCCGAGGAGGGCAAGGGGCTCGCCCTGCTGCGCGCCGATGTCGGAATGGTGTTCCAGTCCTTCAACCTGTTCGCCCACAAGACCGTGCTGCAGAACGTCTCGCTGGCGCAGATCAAGGTCCGTGGCCGGCCGCGGGCGGAGGCGGACGCGAAGTCCCGGGCCCTGCTGGACCGGGTCGGGCTGGTCGCCCAGGCGGACAAGTACCCGGCGCAGCTCTCCGGGGGGCAGCAGCAGCGCGTGGCGATCGCCCGCGCACTCGCGATGGAGCCCAAGGCGCTGCTCTTCGACGAGCCCACCTCCGCCCTCGACCCCGAGATGATCAACGAGGTGCTGGACGTCATGCGCCAGCTCGCGCACGAGGGCATGACGATGGTGGTGGTCACCCACGAGATGGGGTTCGCCCGTGCGTCGGCCAACCGGGTCGTCTTCATGGCCGACGGGCGGATCGTCGAGGACCGCGCCCCCGAGGACTTCTTCGGCGCTCCGGAGAGCGACCGTGCCCGGGACTTCCTGTCCAAGATCCTGAAGCACTGAGGCGGCACCGTGACGAGGAAGTGGCTGCTCGCCGCCGCCGCCGTGCTCGCCCTGCTGGCCGGCTGCGGCAAGGAGGGCACCCCGCCGCCGAAGGGTCCCCAGCCCAGCGCGCTGCCGAGCTACCAGGTGCAGGACGGCGCCGGCATCACCGGTTCGCCCACCCTGGACGCGGCGCGCGCCCGGGGTCACCTGGTGGTGGGGGTCAAGGAGGACCAGCCCTACCTGGGCCAGAAGAACCCGGCCACCGGGCAGTACTCCGGCTTCGACATCGAGATCGCCAAGATGGTCGGCGCCGACCTGGGCTTCGCGCCCGACCGGATCGAGTTCCGGACGATCGCCTCCGCCAACCGGGAGACCGCCCTGCAGAACGGCCAGGTGGACTACTACGTCGGCACGTACACCATCAACGAGAACCGCAAGAAACTGGTCGGCTTCGCGGGGCCGTACTACCTGGCCGGCCAGTCGCTGCTGGTGCGCAGGAACGACGACACCATCCACGGCCCCGAGGACCTGAACGGCAAGAAGGTCTGCTCGGCGGCGGGCTCCACTCCGTACCAGCGGATCCAGAAGCAGTACCCCAAAGCCAGGCTGATCGGCTACGACACCTACTCGGCCTGCGTGGACAACCTGATCACCGGCCAGGTGGACGCCGTCACCACGGACAACACGATCCTGATGGGCTACGCGGCCAAGGTGCCGGACGAGCTGAAGGTGGTCGGGCCGCTGTTCTCCGAGGAGCCGTACGGGGTCGGGACGCCGAAGGACGACACCGTCCTGCGCGGTGCGCTGAACGACGCCCTGGCCCGCCACGAGGAGAACGGCGACTGGAAGAAGGCCTATGACGCCACCCTCGGCCTGTCCGGGGTGCCCGTGCCCACCCCGCCGCCGATCGACCGGTACTGAGAGGGCCGCGCCGTGAAAACGCTGACCGACAACTGGTCGACCTACTGGGAGGGCTTCCTCGGCACCCTCTCGCTGTTCGCGGTGAGTGCCGTGCTGTCCCTGGCGCTGGGGGTGCTGATGGCCGGCTTCCGGGTCTCACCGGTGCGGCCGTTGCGGGCGTTCGGGACGGTCTGGGTGACGTTGCTGCGCAACACCCCGCTGACCCTGCTCTTCTTCATCGTGGTGCTGGGTCTGCCGCGGTTCGACATCACGCTGCCGTTCTTCGTCTTCGCGGTGCTCGCGCTCGGCTGCTACACCTCGGCGTTCGTCTGCGAGGCGATGCGGGCGGGTGTCAACACCGTGCCCGGCGGCCAGGGCGAGGCGGCCCGGAGCCTGGGCATGACCTTCGGCCAGACGATGAGTCTGGTGGTGCTGCCCCAGGCGTACCGGTCGGTGGTCGCCCCCATCGGCAGTGTGATGATCGCGCTGGCCAAGAACACCGCGATCGCCGGTTCGTTCAGCGTGACCGAACTTCTCGGCAGCTACCGGACCATCAACGAGCTGGGGTACAGCATCGTCTGGACCTTCGTCTGGATCGCCGTCGGCTACCTGATCCTCACCCTGTCCGTCAGCGCCCTCTTCAACCTGCTGGAACGACGAGTGGCGGTGTCGCGATGACGGTGGAAACCTCGGCGCTCTACGACGTCCCCGGTCCCAAGGCGCTCGCCCGGCACCGGCTGTACGGCCTGATCGCCCTGCTGGCGATCGCCGCGCTGCTCGGGTGGATCGTCTACATGCTGTTCCACACCAACCAGTTCACCCACCAGAAGTGGATGGCCTTCGAGTACCAGGGCGTGCAGGAGCTGCTGCTGCGCGGGCTGGGGAACACCCTCAAGGCCTTCGGGTGGACGGTGCTGTTCGCGCTGCCGTTCGGCGCGCTGTTCGCGGCCGGACGGCTCTCCGACCACCGGGTGGTGCGCTGGTTCTCCACGCTGGTGGTCGAGTTCTTCCGGGCCATGCCGGTGCTGGTGATGATCTTCTTCATCTTCGTCGCGCTCAAGGTGGAGCCGCTCTGGGCGCTGGTGGCCGGCCTGGTGCTGTACAACGGCTCGGTGCTGGCCGAGGTGTTCCGGGCCGGCGTGCTGGCGGTGCCCGCCGGGCAGCGCGAGGCGGCCTACGCGCTGGGCATGCGCAAGACCCAGGTGATGTCGTACGTCCTGGTGCCGCAGGCCAACCGGGCCATGCTGCCGGCCATCATCAGCCAGCTGGTGGTGGCGCTCAAGGACACCTCGCTGGGCTTCCTGATCACCTACGAGGAGTTCCTGCACGCGGGCAAGCTGATCGCCACCAACCTGGACTACGACCTGCCGTTCATCCCGGTGGTGATGATGATCGCGCCGATCTACATCGGGATGTGCCTGGCGCTCTCCTGGCTGGCCCGCTGGGTCGAGCGCCGCAGCCGGCGCAGCCCGAGCACCCAGGGCGGTGCGCCGGTGGCCGAGGCCGGGCTGGTGCTGGGTCTGCCGCCGGAGGAGTAGCCGCCGGCGGGGCGGAAGCTCCGCGGATGAACCATAGGTACGGACGGGATCAGCTCCGAGACCTCCAAAGTCTGCTTATGATTCCCTGGGACCAGGGGAGCAGGCAGGGGAGGGGCAGTGGAGCCGGTATTCGACTCGCGGCACATCAGGACCTTCCACGAGGTCGTCCGGGCCGGTTCCTACTCGGCCGCCGCCCGCGAGCTCGGCTACACCCAGCCCGCCATCACCCAGCAGATGAAGGCGCTGGAGCGGTCCGTCGGAGTGCCGCTGTTCACCCGGGCCGGGCGCGGGCTGCGCCTCACCGAGGCCGGCGAGGCCCTCGCCCGGCACGCCGAACTGATCCTCGGCAGCCTCTCCGCCGCCCAGCAGCAGCTCGCCGCGCTCGCCCGGCTGCGCGCCGGGCGGGTCCGGGTCTGCGCGTTCCCGAGCGCCAACGCGACCCTGATACCCCAGGCGATGGCGCGGCTGCTGGCCGACCACCCCGGCGTCCGGGTCGAACTGCTGGAGGCCGAACCGCCCGACTCCGTGCAGCGGCTGCTGCGCGGCGAGTGCGACATCGCGCTGTCCTTCCGCTACCCGGGCGCCGCCGTCGAGCTGCCGCCCGAGCTGGACGAGATCCCGCTGATGGAGGACCTGCTCACCGTCCTGCTGCCGGTCGGCCACCCGCTGGGCCGCCGGCACGCCGTCCGGCTCGCCGACCTCGATGGCGAACGCTGGATCGCCGGCTGCCCGCGCTGCCGGGCCAACCTGCTGCACGTCTGCGCGGAGGAGGGCTACGCACCCGACATCGTCTTCTCCACCGACGACAACCTCGCGGTGCAGAGCCTGGTCGCAGCCGGGGTCGGGATCGCGCTGATGCCGGCGCTGGTGCTCTCCTTCATGTGCCACCGCAAGGTCACCGGGCGCGCCGTCGAGCCGCACCTGCGTCGGCACGTGAGCGCGTACGTGCTCCGCGAGCACCGCAGGATCCCGGCCACCGCGCTGGTGCTGGACCAGCTGCGGTCCGCGGCGGCGGCGAGGGTCGGCTGCTGATCCCCGCCGACCCATAAGCGGGCTTTGGGAGAAGGCGAAAGAACCCTCCTTGGACGTGATGGGTCGCCCGGGGCGAACCTGCTGGCATGACACCCTCCGCCACGGTCGGCAGCGACCGGCTCACCGAGCGCATGACCGCCCTGGTCGGCGAGATCCGCGCGGTCGTGGACCGCGGCCTGCCGCCGGAACTCACCGCCTACCTGGTCGGCGAGCGGCTCGCCCCGCACCTGGGCAACGAGGACCTGCTCACCGAGAAGCAGCGCGAGGGGGATCCGGAGCGCTACCGCCAGCACGTCCTGCACGCCGAGGCCGACGGCGGCTTCTCCGTCGTCGCGCTGGTCTGGCTGCCCGGCCAGCAGACCCCGATCCACGACCACGTCTCCTGGTGCGTGGCCGGCGTCCACCGGGGCCAGGAGAGCGAGACCCGCTACCGGCTGGTCTCCGACGGGCGCACCGCCCACCTGGTGGAGACCGAGCACGTGGTCGGCCCGGCCGGCACCGTGGCCGCCTTCGCCCCGCCCGGCGACATCCACCTGGTCCGCAACGCCTGTTCCTCCACCGCGATCTCGATCCACGTCTACGGCGCCGACGTCGCCCGGCTGGGCACCAGCATCCGGCGCGTCTACCGGCTGCCCGCCGACGACCAGCGGTGAGCGCGCCGTGGCACTGACCCTCCGGGACCGCGGCGTCCGCACCCGCGCCCTGCCCCCGCTCGGCGGCGACGCCCCCGGTCTGCTGCTCGCCGCGCTCGGCGTGGCCGCCGCGCTCGCCGTCCACCAGGCCGTCCCCGCCGTGCCCAAGCTCACCGCCGCCGTGGTGCTCGGCATGGCCGCCGCCCACCTCCCCGGACTGCGGCCGGTGGTCCGGGGGGTGGCCCGGCCCGGCCTCTCCACCGCCGGGCGGCGGCTGATGCGGCTCGGCATCGTCCTGCTCGGACTCAAGCTCGGCCTGGGTGACGTGGTCGGCCTCGGCTGGGCCACCGTCGCCATGGTGATCGCCGTCGTCGCCGCCACCTTCGCCGGCACCCTCTGGCTCGGGCGCCGGCTCGGCCTGCCCGGCGACCAGCCGCTGCTCGTCGCCACCGGGTACTCGATCTGCGGGGCCTCGGCGATCGGCGCGGTCAGCCAGGCCGCCGGCAGCGAGGAGGAGGACGTCGCCGCCTCCGTCGCGCTGGTCACCCTCTGCGGCACCCTGGCCATCGCCGTCCTCCCGCTGCTCCACCAGCCGCTCGGGCTCGGCGAGGCCGAGTTCGGGCGCTGGGTCGGTGCCAGCGTGCACGATGTCGGCCAGGTGGTCGCCACCGCGCAGACCGGTGGCGCGGCCGCGCTGCGCGAGGCGGTCCTGGTCAAGCTGATGCGGGTGGTGCTGCTGGCGCCGCTGGTCGCCGGGGTCGCCGTAGCGGTGCGGCGCTCGCGCCGGGGCGCCACCGCGACCGCGACCGCCGGCAAGCGGCCGCCGATCGTGCCGCTCTTCGTGGCCGGCTTCCTCGCGATGATCGCGCTGCGCACCACCGGCGTCCTGCCCGAACAGGCGCTCACCCTGGCGGGGGACGCGCAGGAGCTGCTGCTGGCGGCCGCGCTGTTCGGCCTCGGCAGCGCCGTGCACCTGCCCACCCTGCTGCGCACCGGCGGGCGGATCGCCCTGCTGGGCCTGGCCTCCTGGGTGATGGTCGCGGGTGTCAGCTACGCGGGAGTGCTGATCACGACGTGACCGGCGGGGCGGGGCCTCCGCTATTGTCGGGCGGGTAGTCGCTCGCCGAGCCGCCCCGCACCCGAACCTGGGAGGAAGCGCCGCAATGTCCACCGCACTGCCCGAACGGGACGGCCAGGAGGCCGTTGTCACGCTCGACCGGCGGGAGGGCCCGTTCGGCGAGGTGGTCCTGCGCCGGCGCGGACGGCACTTCGAGATCATCGCCAACGGCTGCTTCCTGATGGACACCGCCGACGGCCGCTCCGAGCGGTTGCTGATCCAGGCGGCGCTGGACGAGCTGGACCGGGCCGGTAGCGCGGTGGAGCGGCCCTCGGTACTGATCGGCGGGCTCGGCGTCGGCTTCTCGCTGGCGTACGCGGCAGCCGAGCCGCGGTGGGGGCGGATCGCGATCGTCGAGCGCGAGAACGCGATCATCGACTGGCACCGGAGCGGTCCGCTGGGCGCCTTCTCGGCCGGCGCGCTGGCGGACGAGCGGGTGGCGGTGCTCCACACCGATCTGCTGGAGTACCTGGCGGCGGCCGACGGCGAGTGCTACCACGCGCTCTGCCTGGACATCGACAACGGCCCGGACTGGACGGTCACCGACTCCAACGCCGGCCTCTACGGCGCCGACGGGCTGGCGGTGCTCCGGCACCGGCTGCAGCCCGGCGGGGTGCTGGCGGTGTGGAGCGCGCAGCCCTCCCCGGCCTTCGAGGAGGCGCTGCGCGCGGCCGGCTTCTCGGACGTGGTCACCCACGAGGTCGAGGTCGCCCGGGGTGTGCCGGACGTGGTCCACCTGGCCCGCCGCGCCGACTGAGCGGCTCGCCGGGCCAGGTGGGCCGGCGCCCTACCTGAGGCCGTTGTCCACCGCGGCCATCAGCTCGCCGTTGGGCGTGTCACCGTCGAATGCCCAGACCATCGCGCCGGCCAGCCCCTGGGACTTGATCCAGGCGGTCTTGCGGGCGATCTCGGTCGGGTCGTCGTAGGTGTAGAAGACGGACCCGTTGTAGATGTACGCGTGGCCGGCCACCGGATCCCGGTAGATGGTGTAACCGCCGCCGGCGGCCATCTGCTTGAGCTTCTTGTAGTCCTCGAACCCGGCCTCGTAGCTACCCGGGCCGGGGCCCGTGGCGGGCTGGAACAGGCCGTTGGTGGTGCCGCGCGGCACGCCCGTCCAGCCGCGTCCGTAGAACGGGATGCCCAGGGTCAGCTTGCTCTTCGGCGCGCCGCCGGTGACGTAGGCGCCGATGGCGATCTCCGAGCTGAACCGGCGGTCCGGGGTGCTCGGGTCGCCCGCCGCGAGCTTGACGGCGGACTGCTGGTTGGTGCTCATCTCCCAGCCGCCGTGGTAGTCGTAGCCCTGGATGGTGGCGAAGTCGAAGGCGCCGAACAGACCGGGGATGTCGATGCCCGCGGTGATCTTCGCCGGGTCGGCCGGGAGGAAGGCGCTCAGCGTGTAGTGCTTGCCGGTGGTGCTGCCGAGCGCGTCCAGCTGGCGGCGGAACTCCTGGGCCAGCAGGGTGTAGTTCGCCTTGTCGGTGGGCCGGAAGATGTTCCCGTCGTGCCCGCCGGAGGCCGGCCACTCCCAGTCGAGGTCGATGCCGTCGAAGATGCCGGCCGCGCTGCCCGCGCCGCCGCGCCCGTCGATGACCGGCAGGTTCCCCTTGATGTACATGTCGATGCAGGAGCTGACCAGCGCCTTGCGGGAGGCGTCGGTGGCGGCCGCGTCGGAGAACCACTTGCTGTACGACCAACCGCCCAGCGAGATCTGGATCCTGAGGTTGGGGTACTTGGCCTTGAGCTGCTTCAACTGGTTGAAGTTGCCGGCCAGCTTCTGGTCCCAGGTGTCGGTGGTGCCGGCCACCGAGCTGCCCGCGTCCCAGCCCTTGCCGAAGTCGGCCCAGGCGTCACCGGCGCCGTCGCCCGCGTTCGGGTCGTTGTCCGGCCCGGCCGCCTTGTTGGTGATGAAGCACTGCTTGGTGGTCGGATGGATGTTGGCGAAGGCGTAGTTCAGCGTGGTGAGGCGGCCGGCCGAGCCGGAGGTGTCGAGCTGCTTCACGCTGTAGCCGCGGGCGTAGATGCTCCACTGGGTGAAGTAGCCGATCTTCAGCGCGCCGGGGTTGCTCCCGCCGGGCTTGGTCCTGCCGCTCACGGCGTTCGAGGCCGGGGAGGCGTTGCCGGCCGCGTCCCGGGCCTTCACGGTGAAGGTGTACGAGGTGTCCGGCGCCAGGCTGCCCACCGTGGCGGAGGTGCCGGTGACGGTCGCGGCGAGCGCGGTGCCGTTGTAGACGTCGTAGGCGGTGACGCCGATGTCGTCGGTGCTGGCCCCCCAGGTCAGCGAGATGCTGCTGGCGTCCGAGCCGGTGACGACCGGCGTGCCGGGAGTGCTCGGGGCCTGCCTGTCCGGGTCGGTCGGCGGCTTGGTTGTGGCGCTCACCGGTCCGGCGGCGGCCGAGCGGTTGCCCGCCGCGTCGAAGGCCTGCACGGTGAACTGGTAGGCGGTGCCGGCGGTCAGGCCCTGGACGGTGACGCCGGTGGCGGTGCCGTCCGTGGTGGCCACCTTGGTGGCGCCCTGGTACACGTCATAGCCGGTGACCGCGACGTTGTCGGTGCTCGCCGTCCAGGACAGGTCGACCGTGGTCTGGGTGGTGGTGCCGGCCCGGAGGTCGCCCGGGAGGGTCGGCGCGCTCTGGTCGTCGCCGGTGCCGTCGCACGGCCGGCCGTTCAGCTTGCAGTTGAGCAGCGGCTTGTAGGTGCCCGAATAGGCGATGTTGAAGCCGAAGTTGTACGTGCCGCCGGGCGGGAGGTCGGCGGCCCAGCCGGGGTTCTTGACCGTGACGTGCGAACTCGCCGTCGTGTAGCTCGCGTTCCAGAGCGAGGCGACCGTGTTGGCGGCCGGCAGGTCGAACTCCAGGGTCCAGCCGTTGACGGCGGTGCCGGAGCCGTTGGTGATGGTGTAGCCGCCCTCGTAGCCGCTGCCCCAGTCGCTGCCCTTGGTGAAGGCCGCGGTGGCGGACCCGGCGGCGTGGGCGGCGGTGCTGGGCAGGGAGACGGCGAGCAGTGGAACGATCAGGGCCCCGGCGGCCAGCAGCGGCAGCTTGATCCGACGTCTGCGCATGGGTGTGGCTCCTGTCCTGGGGCCTCCGGGCATGCCGGGACGCCCCGTTACCTGTGGGGAGGTGTCAGGTGCGTGGAGCAACGTGCGGGAGCTCCGGGCCGTGGGCGGCGCGGAACCGGAGACCTCGGGCCGTCGGGGTGCCGTGAAGGTCCTGTGCTCCCCGAGGGTAGGGAGCCGGTCGGCAACTGGCAATAGGTCTGTACCAGTTGGCCGCGGTGAACATGGCGGGACGGCACGGCGCCGGCGTACACACCCTGCTCCCGCTCGGCCTGCGCGTACGCGACCAGCTCGACCGGATCACCCGCGACGCCTTCGAGCACCACGGCTTCAACA
>NZ_JBFAJO010000116.1:0-18463 GCF_040655255.1 Kitasatospora sp. NPDC050463 | reverse complement strand
AGCTCGCTGGGCTCATAACCCAGAGGTCGCAGGTTCAAATCCTGTCCCCGCTACTACACAACAAGGCCGGGCCCGACGCACTGTGTGCGTCGGGCCCGGCCTTGTTGTTGGTTCGGTCGGCAGTCGACCGCCCGGCTGGACGTCCGCGGAGGCGATCGTCTCGGCGGCACCCTCCGGCGTACCGACCTGCCGCATGACCTGCACGGACCAACCTATCGACACCCACAGGGGCGGCGCGCTCCGCAAGACCCCCGGCAGGGGCCGCATCAGGCGCCGTCCCCGTGCCAAGCCGCGCCGCCGTGCCGAGAGGTCGGTGATCAGTCCGCCGTGGCGATCAGCGGCTTCAGCAGGATGTCGGGCTGGGCGCGCTGGAAGGCGTTCAGGTGCCACTTGTCGGCGAACAGGGCCAGCAGCGCGCCGTCCGAGCGGCGGGTGAGCACCTCGCCGTTGGTCAGGCGGGCTTTGGCAAGGGCTGCGGCGCCGTCGGCGTCGGTGATCCGGGCCAGGCGGTAGGACAGCTGGTCGAGGAAGATCGGGGAAGAGAACTCATGCTCCATCCGGTGCAGGATCACGTCGAACTGCATCGGGCCGACCGCAGCCATGACCGGCGACTGGTCGCCACGCCGGTCGGAGACCAGCACCTGGATCACGCCTTCCTCATCGAGTTGGGCGACGCCCTTGCGGAACTGCTTGGAACGGCTGATGTCCTTGGGCCGTGCCACCGCGAAGTACTCGGGGGCGAAGGCGGGCAGCGGGGGGAATTCGGCCTTCTTGCCGGTGTAGAGGGTGTCGCCGACCCGCAGCGCGCTCGCGTTGATCAGGCCGACCACGTCGCCGGGGTACGCGGTGTCGACCACGGTGCGCTCGGCGCCGAAGACGGTGTGTGCGTACTTGGTTGCGAAGGAGCGGCCGCTGGCCGCGCGGGTGACGTGCATGCCGCGCTCGAAGACACCGGAGCAGACTCGGACGAAGGCGATCCGGTCGCGATGGGCCGGGTCCATGTTCGCCTGGATCTTGAACACCAGACCGGAGAACTCCTCGCCGACCTCGCGGCTGCCGCTCTTGGCCAGCGGGCGGGGCCCGGGAGCCGGAGCGAGGTCGACCACGGCGTCCAGCAGGGGCTTCACGCCGATGTTGGTCAGCGCGGCGCCGAAGAAGACCGGGCTGATCTTGCCGGCCTCGAAGGCCTCTTGGTCGTAGCCGGGGCCGGAGGAGAGCACCAGCTCGAGTTCCTCCAGCGCGGTCGTCCAGGCTTCGCCCTCCTGCTCGGCGGCCTTCTCGGAGGTGAGCTGCTCCTCGAGGGCGGCGTGCGTGCCGGCCGGCACCTTGGTGTAGCGCAGCATCTGCTCGGTGTTCCCCGCTTCGACCAGGCCGCGCAGGTTGCCGGCGTTGCCGACCGGCCAGACGACCGGGACGGGGGTGATCCCGAGGTGCGTCTCGATGTCCTCGAGCAGGGTGAGTGCGTCCCGGCCACGCCGGTCCCACTTGTTGATGAAGGTGATCACAGGGACGCCGCGATGGCGGCAGACCGCGAAAAGCTTGCGGGTCTGCTCCTCCAGGCCCTTGGCCGCGTCGACCAGCATGATCGCGCAGTCGACGGCGGCCAGCACCCGGTAGGTGTCCTCGGAGAAGTCGGCGTGGCCGGGGGTGTCGACCAGGTTCATCACGTGGTCGCGATAGCCGAACTGCAATGCGGCCGAGGTCACCGAGATACCGCGCTCGCGTTCCAACTCCATCCAGTCGCTGGTCACGCCGCGTCGGTCACCCTTGGCGTGCACCGCACCGGCAGAAGTGATCGCCCGCGCGTGCAGCGCCAGCGCCTCGGTGAGCGTGGACTTGCCCGCGTCCGGATGGCTGATCACGGCGAAGGTCCGTCGGCGGCCGGCCTCACGAAGGACCTGCGGGACGGGGACGGACTGTTCTGTGCTCACGTGTTTCCTCGGGTACGCATCGGCAGCAGGCCGGGTGACGCCTCTCCGTACCTGGTGAGCCGGGGATCAGGTCCACAGGCCCAAGAAGCGATAATAGGCTGCCGGACGGCGTGACCCCGAAATTCCCGTTCGCCGGCTGCTGCCCCGGCTCCTGCCAGGAGAACAGCGAACTGGCCGGAGTCGAAGCCGAGGCCGAGCCGGTCCAGGGTCCTCAGCCACAGGTCACCATCGCCCTGCGTCACCGGGCCGAGGCCAAGAGTCCCTCACCCGCCCGGTCAATCTGCGGCGGCTTCGTCGTCCACCGCCCTGACGGACTCCCTCTCCACCCCGATCACATCCTCGACCACCCACCAGCTCTGCCGCGAGTGCAGCGTCGCCCGCACCACCCTCCACGACCTGCGCCACCTCGTGGCCACCCTCGCCCTCACCACCGGCGTCGAGCTGACCATGGTGTCCAAGACCCGGCGACTCCACGATCTCCACCACAGCCACCATGTACGGCCCACCTCACCAAAGCCGCGGCCCGGCAAGCCGTCGACGCCATCGCCCAGCAACTCGACCGCGAAGAAGAACGCCACGCAATCATCAGGACCGTGTCCGGCATTCCCGGCGCAACGCGGCGGTGGCCGGCCGATCCGGAGATCGGCCGGCCACCGGGTGTACGGGCCGTGCGGGTTACTGGGTGGCCGGGTTGAAGATCCAGTGGAGCTTGGGGGCAGTGGAGGAGGGACTGCTGAGCTCCGTGTCGTCGGATACCGAACTCTTGGTGAGGTTCAGGTGCTCGGTCGGGCTGGTGTGGTTGGTCAGCAGGGTCCCGCTGCCGCCGTCGGGGGTCACGCACCACAGGTAGCCGTCGTCGTTGGGGCGGAAGTCTCCCATCGTGACGACGCTGCCCGCCTGCGGCTGCCCCGGACGGGCCGCCGTCGAGTTGACGTACTGCCCGCCGTTGACCAGGTAGTAGCAGAGCTCTCCACCGCTCCGGCCCGCGGGGATCACGCCGAACCGCTGGGTGCCGCGGTGCGTGTTCGGGGACAGGAACACCGATTGGGGTGCCGTGTCCAGGTCGTCGACCGAGAGCGCCGACGGCTGGGTCCCGCCGTCCGTCGAGACGATCTCGTCGAGGTTCGCCGCCTGACTGGGGGCCTGGAGGAACCAGCGCTGGGCGGCCGAGCCGTCGTAGTCGCGACCCGCGAGGTTCTGGCCCCGGCCGAGGTCCATGAGGAACTGCCGGGTGTGGTAATTCTGCAGGGTCCAGGTACCGTCGCCCTGGTCGACCGGCGCCCAGAGCTGGTCCACTGCCGGGTTCGGCCACAGCACCGTCCGCGCGTCGCGGGCGCCGCCCTCCTGCCCCAGGTAGCGGCCGGCGTAGGGCGCGGTGGCGTGGAACAGGCGGTAGTAACCGGGGTATTCGGGGTCGGCCGACAGGCTGAACGTCTGCGACGGGAGGTCGGCCCGGTTGATCGGCTGGTCGCCGACCACGTGGCTGCTGCCGGACGGACCGGCCACGTTGGTGGTGGCGGCGCTCTGCAGCACGGCCCCGACGGGCACGGTCGGCGCGGCCTGTTGCTGCGCCGGTGGCGGCGGGGCGGGCAGGTTGGTGAGGGTGAAGACGACGGGGTAGTGGTCCGACGCGATCAGGTTGGCCCGCGTGAGACCGGTGACGGCGGGCTGCGCCTGGGCCGTGGGAACGACGGCGTAGTCGATGGTCGAGGGACCCGTGTTGGTGGTGACCAGCGGCGTCGGACGCGTGGGCACGTCCGGGGCGTGGATGGTGAACTGCGGGTCGATCGCGCTGCGCAGGCTGTCCGGGACGCGGTTGTAGTCGCCCAGGGCGATCCACGGCCGGCCGGCCGCCTGGTCGCGGATGTTGAGCAGGAGCTGGGGGTCGTCGCTGCCGCTGCCCCCGGAGCTTCCGTGCACCGAGTAGTAGAGGACGCCGCCGACGTTGATGCCGAGCGCGGGCCGGGAGTCGATCCGGGTGTCGCGGTAGTGGCCCAACCGGGCCACGTACACGTCGTCCCGGGCGACCCGGGTGCGGCTGTAGACCGCCAGGTTGACCCGGCCGACCGTCCCCGCCCTCGGGGTGGTGTCCGTGCGCAGCCAGTACAGGTACCCCGTGGGCCGGGCCGCGGTTCCGAGCCGGTACTCCTGGACCGGGATGGTCTGCAGGTTGTTGTCGTAGTAGTCGATGTTGGCGGTGCTGATGTCCCCCAGGAACGTGCCGCCGCCGGGCGGGGCGCCGGCCTCCTGCAGCGCGATGATGTCGGCCCCGGCCTGCCCGAAGGCGTTCCCGTACAGCTGCGGCAGGTCGTTGGTGTACTTGTTGCCGTTCGCGGTGGGGGTGTCGGCACCCTGCATGTTCCAGGTGGCGACCTTGCGTTCGTCGCTGTCGCGCGGGTCGAGTCCGCCGGTGTTCGCCAGGAACAGCGACGGCCGCTTGCCCGCGTCGAGGGGCACCACGCCCTTGCCGGTGTAGTCCAGGGTCTCCCGGCCGGTCCAGTCCGGGATGGGCTGGCCGTCCTGGCTGAGCGGCTGGAACACGCGCGGCGCGCCGTTGGCGGAGCCGAACTGGTAGGCGGTGCCGGACTGCGTGCCGTACGGCGCGTACGGCTCGAAGGGCCCGCCCGGCGTCGCCTGTTTGGTCATCGTGTTGTTGTAGAAGACGTTCTGCGGGCCCGAGGAGCCGGACCACTTGACCGCCTTGGGGCCGGCCGCCCACCAGACCGGGTACCAGGTGCCCTGGTCGACCTCGCCGCCCTCGCCGCCGCAGTTGGTCTGGCAGTTGCCCGAGCGGTGCTCGTACGGGACCCGCAGGGTGTTCTGCTCGAACAGGTTGTTGTGCTCCCAACCGCCGTGCAGGTTCAGGTCCGAGTCGAGGTCGTTGCGGAAGGCGACGTTGCCGCTGGCCGACCACTGGAAGGTGAAGTGGCGCAGGTTGCGGCTGAGGTTGTAGGCGTACAGCGAGTCCCAGACCCGGCTGCCGCGCAGGTAGCCGTTGCCGCCCTTGCCCTTGTTCCAGGCGCCGTCGAAGCTGTTGCGTTCGATCTGGAGGTTGCGGGCGTCCTCGGTGACGATCGGGTGTGAGCCGGTCGTCTCGACCTTCAGCCCGCGCGCCCAGTCGTTGGCGGCCCACTTGAAGACGATGCCGTGCATCGCGTACTCGGGCGCCATGTTGCCGTAGTTGTGCACGGCCTGGGCGGGGGTCAGGTCGTAGGTGCCGCCGCCGAGCTTGGGCAGGCCGGTCATGTCCTGGGTGAAGGCGAAGTTCTCGAAGCCGACGCCCTGGACCACCTTCAGCGGGGTGACCTTGCTGGGGTACGGCTTGTCGCCCAGCGCCGCCGAGCCGTCCGAGGTGGAGTCGACCGGGAGGTCCCACTCCAGCGGGCGGTCCAGGGTGACCGTCTTCGCCGCGGCGTCGATCGCGGTGAGCCGGAACATCTGCTGCCGCATGTGCAGGTTGTCCATCTGGCTGCGGTCGGAGACGCCCTGCTGCTCGTAGAACTTGACGCTGTTGGCCGCGCCGACCCAGACGTAGCCGCCGAGGGAGAACTTCTTCATGTCGGCCTTGGCGTCCAGCTGCACCAGGTTCTGGCCCTGCCTGCCGGCCCAGCCGGGGTCGGCGGCCTGGGCGGCGACCTTGATGCCGGAGGCCCAGTGCTGGTTGACGCTGCCTTCGAAGATGTCCTTGCGGTTCGCCGGGGCGGCGGCCCAGTCGTCCTGGTAGCGCTCGGCGATGTCGCGGGTCTGGACGCGGAACAGGCCGCGGCCCGGCCAGATCCAGCCGCCGGTGCCGACGTCGCTGCCGCTGCCGGCCTTCATGCTGTCCTGGTCCCAGCGGCCGTTGACCAGGGTGTCGTAGCGGGTGTCGATGTCGGGTCGGAACACCAGGCGGGTGCCGCCGTCGCCGGAGCCCTGGCCGCGCAGGACGAGGTAGTCGGCGTCGACGTAGATCTGCCGGGACACGTCGATCCGGCCCGCGGGAAGCGAGATCAGCGAGAGCCGGTTGAAGTTCGCGTTCGGCGAGCAGCCGGCCTTGACGTCGTCGACGGCCTTCTGCAGGCCGGTGGTGTCGTCGGCGCCGTCGTTCGCCCGTACGCCGTACTTGGCGGCGAGCACGTCCGGGGTGATCCGGCAGCCGGCGTCGTCGGTCAGGTCGCCGTCGCCGGGCAGCGGCAGGCCGCCCCGGAAGCCCACCCGCGACCAGTCCGGCAGGCCCGCGGGCGGGGTGGTGCGGTTGACGTAGGTCAGGTCCGGGCCCTCGGCGCCGGGGCCGGCCGTGACCGCGGCGACGGGGGCCGCCGTGGCGGGGGCGGTCGCGGAGAGGGCGGGCAGGGTGAGGGAGAGCAGCAGGCCGGACAGCAGTACGGCCGCCGGTCGTAGTCGTTTCACGGGACTTCCTTCCGGGTCACCCGAGGCGGTCGTCACGGGCAGTAGAACTGGAGGGAGGAGATCCGGTCGTTGTTGTAGGACTCGGAGGTGCCGGCGCCGTAGTCGCTGGTGGCGCCCCAGTTCCAGGTCCCCGTGTAGTCCAGGTCGGAGGGGTGGAGTTCGCCGTACGGGTCGTCCCAGAACTTGACCGAGCACTGCGAGTTGTTGATCCAGGACGAGACCTGGTTGTCGGCCAGGTCCCCGTTCAGGAAGTGCACCTTGGTGAGCCGCACGATCGCCTGGTTGCCGCCGGCGGGCGGCGGCGTGACGATCGCCTTCGAACCCAGCCCGCCACCGTTCTGGTAGAGGCAGAGCGCCCACGCCGGGCAGCCGTCGTAGGGCGGGTTCTCCGCGGCCGCCGGGGTCGCCGTGGCGAACAGCGCCGCGCCGGCCAGGCCGGCGGCGACGGCGGCGGTCTTCAGCCGGAGGGAGGTGGGAGCCATGATGGGACTCGCTTTCGAGGTCGGCCCGTATCGCCGATACGGGCGGGGGGAACAGCGGCTCAACTGTCCGTGACGGGTACGCGACGGCACATCAGTCATTCGACTGCAGGATGCGGATGGCCGGTCACCTCAGTCGGTCGGCCGCTCTCGGTCGGGGCCGCACGGACCAGGGCCCGGGTAGTCACCAGGGTCCGTCCCTGGGGCGATGGACCCGTGTTCCCGGGATCGTCGGCGGCGGGTGCCGATCGGTGTCGGAAGAGAAAGTGGGCCAGCCATGGAATCCAGCAACCCGCCACTGGTGGGCCGGGAACGCGAGCAGGCCGCGATCGCGGCGTTCGTGACGTCTGCCGCGGGCCACGCCCTGGTACTGCGGGGGGAGACGGGGGTCGGCAAGACCTCATTGCTGAACCACGCCGTCGCCCTGGCGGAACGGGAGGGCCAGAGCGTCATCCGCGCCGCCGGTGTCGAGGCGGAGTCCGAGCTGCCCTACGCCGGGCTGCACCAGTTCCTCCATCCACTGCTCGGCGAGGCCGCACAGCCGGACGACGGGAGCCGGGCGGTGTTCGACGCCGTCTTCGGCCCCGCCGTCGGCCGGGCCGAGGGGGACCCGCCGTCGGTCATGCGGCTCGGCATCGCGCTCCTCGGCCTGCTGGGCCGGGCGACGGCGCGGCAGCCGCTGCTGGTGGTGCTGGACGACGGGCAGTGGCTGGACGACTCCAGCGCCGACATCTGCGGCTTCGTGGGCCGGCGCCTGGCCGGCAGCCGGATGAAGCTGCTGATCGCGCTCCGCACGGACCTCGCCTCGCGCTTCGACACCGCCGCACTTCCCGAGCTGTGCGTCGCCGCACTCCCCGACGAGGACGCGGCGCTGCTGCTGGACCGCCGCCACCCGGCGTTGGACCGGCAGCTCCGCCGGACGGTGCTGGAGCAGGCCCGGGGAAACCCGCTGGCGCTGCTGGAACTGCCCGCCCACCTCGCCGGCCCGGCCGGCGAGCCGACGGTGGCCGACGGGCAACCGGTGGCCGGTCCCGTTGCGCCGCACGGCATGTCGCTGCCCCGGCGGCTGCAACAGCTGTACGGTGCCCGGATCGCAGCCCTTGACGACACCGTCCGGGCCGAGCTGCTGCTGGGCGCCCTGGACGGCGTCGGCACCCGGTCCGACGGCGGCCCGCCCGGTGCGCGCTACCGCATGCGCGAAGCCGACGAGGCCGTGGCCGCCGGGCTGCTCGACGTCGACCCGGCCACCGACGACCTCACCTTCCGGCACCCGCTCGTGCGCTCCGCCGTCGTTCAACTGGCCACCCCCAACCAGCGCCGCGCCGCCCACCAGCAGCTGTCCCGGTTCCACCGGGAGAACCTCGAACGCCGGGCGACGCACCTGGCCGCGGCCACCGTCGACCCCGACGAGGAGGCGGCCGGCGTCCTGGAGGCAGCGGCCGGGTCGGCGACCCGGCGCGGCGGCGCGCTGGCGGCCGTGGCCTGGCTGACCCGCGCCGCGGAGTTGAGCGAGAACCACACCGACCGGTCCCGCCGGCTGTCCCAGGCGGCCTTCGTCGCGGGCCACGCCGCCCGCCTCGGCCAGGCGCAGCGGATCCTCCGGGCGGGCTGCACCGCCGGCCAGGCGGAGCCGCCGGCCGCCGTCCTGGCCTCCGCCTACCAGGCGTTCTACCAGGACGGGGACGTCCGCTCCACCCAGCGTCAGGTCACCGCCGCGATCGAGCAGTCGCGCGGGAGCTCTGAGCCCGAGGAGGTCCTCACCCGGCTGGTAACCCTGCTGCTGGCGATCAATCAGTACGCCGGGGAGTCCGGTACCTGGGAGCGCACCCACGAGCTGCTCGCCTCCCTGGGCGGCCTGGTCACCGGCCGCACCCGGATCTACAGCGCCGTCTGGAGCGACGTGCTCCGGTACGGCGCCGCATGCGCCGAGGCGGTGGAACGGGCAACCACCGAGCTGCCGGCCCTGGAGCCCTGGGAGGTGACGCGGCTGGCCGTGGCCGCGTACCACCTCGACCTGCTGGGCCGGTTCCGCCCGTACCTCCAGCGCGTGGTGGACCGCGAACTGGACACCGGGGCCGCGGCCAGCGGCATGGTGATGCTGCACCTGATCATGCTCGACCAGATCGCGGTCGGTGAGTGGGAGGAGGCCGAGGAGACCGGTCAGCGGGTCCTGGCCCTGGCCTCCGAGCACGGACACGAGCTGTTCGCGGTGCAGAGCCGCGCCTACCTGGCCCAGCTGTCGGCGCTGCGCGGGCAGCTCGGTCGAGCACGGGACCTACAGGCCGAGGTCGATGCCTGGGCACGACCGCGCGGACTGGGGTTCCTCACCCAGCTCGCCGACTCCGTCGGCGCGACCGCCGCCCTGAGCGCCGGCGACTACGAGGCCGCGTACCTGTACGCCATCGGCATCACGCCGCCGGGCACCTTCCGGCCCTACACCTACCAGGCTTCGCGCACCCTGCTCGACCTCGTCGAGGCCGCCCGGCACTCCGGCCGGGTCGAGCAGGCCAGGGTCCACGCCCTGGCCGCGCGCGACGCCGGACTACCGGAGGTGTCACCCCGCCTGGCGCTGATCACCTACGGCGCGCTGGCGATGACCGCCGGGAGCGACGCGGAGGCCGGCGAGCTGTTCGCGCGGGCCGAAGCTCACCCGGAGGCCGCCCGCTTCCCGTTCGAGCTGGCCCGGATCCGGTTGGCCCACGGCGTGCGGGTCCGTCACGTCCGGGGCCGGGTGGCGGCTCGGCAGTACCTCGTCCCGGCTGCCGAGGCGTTCGAGCGGCTCGGTGCCGCCGGCTGGGCCGAGCGGGCCCGGGCCGAGCTGCGGGCCGCCGGGACCGCACCCCCCCGCACCTCGACGCCGGATCTCGCTCCGCTGACCTGGCAGGAACGCCGGATCGCGGACCTGGCGGCCGGCGGGCTGACCAACAAGGAGATCGGCGCCCGGATGCACCTGTCGCCGCGCACCGTCAGCTCGCACCTGTACCGCGCCTTCCCGAAGCTGGGCATCACCACCCGGGCGGCGTTGCGCGATGCCCTGAGCCGGACCGAAGCCGTCTCGCAGGCGTGACGGGGCCGCGCTCAGCCCTCTGCCGCTCCCGCGGCCGGCGGCTCGACGCCGTTGGCGGCCAGCCAGGCGAGCACCTGGTCGGCGACGGCGGGCCAGCCGCTGTCGACCACGAGCGAGTGGCCCCGGTCCGCGTACTGCTTGAGGCCGGTGACGGCGGTGGAGTCGCCGTAAAGCTTGTAGACGGAGCGGGTACCGGCGTCGGAGGCCAACCGGTCCTCCTGGCCGGACACCAGCAGCAGCGGCCCTCGGGTGGCGTTGCCGGTGACGGCGGCGACGCCGGTGACGCCGGTGACTGCGGGTCCGAGGTCCGCGAGCAGCCGGCTCGGGGCCGGGACGGCATGCCGCTCGAAGAGCGTCGCGGCCTCGTCCTCCCCGACCGCGTTGGCGACCAGGTACCGGAACCGGGACGGCGAGAGCGACACGAAGCCCTGCTGGCCGTCCGATCCGTCCTCTCCGGCCGCCCCGTCCTGGACGATCGACCACGGCATGGGCGCGAGGGCCACCGCCGCTCGGCCGAGGCCGGCGCCGAGGAGCCGCTGGACGACGAGACCGCCGGCCCCGTGGCCGATCAGGAGCGGAGGGGTACCGAAGGAGCGCACGATCCTCGCGTGGTGGTCGGTGAGCGCGTCGAGTCCGAGGTCCCGCAGCGGTCCCGGATCGCGGCGCACCCGCGCCACGGTGTCCGCCTCGCCGGGCCAGCCCGGGACGCACACCTCGAAGCCGTACGCCGCGAACCGCTCCGCCCAGCCCTCCCAGCACGAGCTGTGGAACCACGCACCGTGGACGAAGACTGCGGGGGTTCTGTGCACGGCCATGCCTTCCGGTTGCGTACGACGGCCTCAAGCGTCGACGTCGGCCGGCGCGGCGGAAACAGTCAAATGACTGAACTTCACGATCCGACAGGTGTCATGTCCCACGACGTCAGGTGACGGATGCGCACCGGCCCGAACCGGCACGACAGTGGAGCCGTCAGCAGCCGTCCGGAAAGGATCAAACGTGATCAACAGGCGTACGTTCACCAAGGCGGTCGGCCTGGGCATGAGCGCCACCGCTCTGCCCCTCGGCTCCGCGGCCGCCGCCGACCGGCCCGGCCGCCCCGCCCCCGTCGTGCCGACCATCACCCCGGGCACGCACACCGCCTTCACCGAGCTGCGGCGGCTCCGGGCCGGCGTGCTCGACATCGGCTACGCCGAGGCCGGACCCGCGGACGGCCCGGTGGTCGTCTGCCTGCACGGCTGGCCCTACGACATCCACAGCTTCGTGGACGTGGCCCCGCTGCTGGCCGACGCCGGATACCGGGTGATCGTGCCGTACCTGCGCGGCCACGGATCCACCACCTTCGTATCGCCGACGACGGTCCGCAACGCGCAGCAGTCCGCGATCGCGCTCGACATCCTCGCCCTCCTGGACGCCCTGAAGATCCACCGGGCGGTGCTGGCGGGCTTCGACTGGGGCTCGCGGACCGCCGGCATCATCGCAGCGCTCTGGCCGGAGCGGGTCAGGGCCCTGGTGTCGGTGAGCGGATACCTCGTCACCGACGTCCGGGCGCAGCGGAACCCGCTGCCACCGAAGGCCGAGCACACCTGGTGGTACCAGTACTACTTCGCCACCGACCGCGGCCGCAGCGCCATGGAGAACCCGCAGTACCGGCGCGACCTGGCCCGGCTGCTCTGGGACGAGGTCTCCCCGACCTGGGACTTCGACGACGCCACCTTCGGGCGCACCGCCGCCGCCTTCGAGAACCCCGACTACGCCGCGATCGTGGTCCACAACTACCGCTGGCGCCTCGGCCTGGCCGACGGCGAGCGCCGCTACGACCGCTACGAGCATCTGCTCGCGGCCCGCCCGACCATCGGCGTCCCGACCATCACCCTGGACCCCGCCCTCGACCCCTTCCTGCCCTCGACCGACGGCCAGGGGTACCGGAAGTACTTCACCGGCCCGTACGAGCACCGGGTGCTCACCGACGTCGGACACAACGCACCCCAGGAGGCACCGTCCGCCTTCGCCCGGGCCGTGCTGGACGCCGACCGCCTGTGACCCCGGCAGCCCCGGCTCTCGATTCGCCCTCAGCGGCCGGACAGCGCCCCGTCCAGCTCGCGCCGGGAGGTGATCCCCATCCGCGCGAAGACCTTGCGCAGGTGCCACTCGACCGTGCGGGGGCTGAGGAACAGCTGCGCGCCGATCTCCGCGTTCGAGTGCCCGGCGACCACCAGCCGGGCGATCTGGGTCTCCTGGGGCGTCAGGACCGGTGCGCCGACGGCCCGCCTGCGGACGGTCTCGCCGGTGGCGAGCAGCTCCCGCCGGGCCCGCTCCGCGAACGCCTCCATGCCCATCGTCACGGAGGCCTCGTACGCCGCCCGCAGCTCGGTGCGGGCCCCGGCCCGCCGGTTCCGACGGCGCAACCACTCCCCGAGCAGCAGCCGGGTGCGGGCCACGAACACGTCGAGCCCGCCCCGGCCGAAGTGATCGATCGCCTCGCGGTAGCGGTCCTCGGCCTGCTCGTCCGCTCCGGTCAGGGCGTCGGCGACCGTCTTCGCACCCAGCGCCCAGGGCGTGCCGGACCGGCTCCAGTCAGCCAGCCGCTCGCGCGCCCGCGACGCCACAGCCGACTCGCCGACCCGGCTCGCCGCCTCGACCAACTCGCCGCAAGTCCAGTGGTGGACGACGAGGTCCTGGTACTCCACTCCCCGGAGCGCCGCCTCCAGCGCGGCCGGGTGGTTGCCCAGGCCGTTGTGGAGCACCGCCCGCGCGCAGACCGCCATGGCGGTCAGCCGGCCCAGCCCGTGCTGCTCGCCCTCCCGCTCGGTGGCCTCGATCACCTCCAGCGCCGACCGCTCCCGCCCCCGGTACCCGCTCAGCAGGGCCGTCGTAGCCATCCGCGTCGCCCGGCCGGTGGCCTCCTCCACGTTCGCCCCCTCGGCCAGCAGGTCCCACGCCTCGGAGAAGCGGCCCACGTAGCCCAGCGAGGCCGCCCGGTAGGGCAGCGCCGAGGAGAGGACCGAAAGGGCGCCGGTCGTCCGGGCGAACCGGATCGCCCGGTCGGTGATGTCCAGCCACGTCGCCAGGTCACCGAGCTCCACGGCCGCGCTCGCGGCCGGCCAGAGCACGGCCAGGTCCTCGTCGTCCGTGACGGAGCGCAGCGCCCGTGCCAGCAACGGGAAGGCTGCGACGGGTCCGTCGAGGGTCCAAGTGACCAGGGCGCGCAGGAAGAATCCGGCCGTATCCTCGCCCGGCGGCAGGTCGCGGGCGGCCTCGGCGGCCCGCCGCAGCCCGCCCTCGTCGAGCCGCCCCGCCCAGATGGCCGCGCCGAAGGCCGAGAGGTAGGTCTCGCGCGCGGCGGCCGGGTCGAGCTCCCTGAGCTTCTCCGCCGCCGCGAGCAGCGGCGGTATCGCCCCGCGCCCGGGGTTGGTCATGGCCGACGCCTTGGCCCGCAGCCTGTTGGCGTTGGCCTGCTGCAGCCCGTCCAGCGGTCCCAGTTCGGCGGCTGCGAGCAACTCCGGCACCCCGGCCGGTGCGCCCGCGTCGAGATTCGCCCCGGCTGCGGCCAGCGCCCGCCGGGCCCGCTCCCCCGGCTCGGGGCTGAGCGCCGCGGCACGTTCCAGAAAGGAGGCGGCCGCCGCCCGGCCGCCTCGGGCCAACGCCCGGTCGGCGGAGCGTTCCAGCGCGGCGGCGACCTGCTCGTTCGGTCCGACGGCGGCGTGTGCCAGGTGCCAGGCGCGCCGGTCGGGATCGCGCTCGGCGTCGGTGGCCTCGGCGAGCGCGCCGTGCACCGCCCGCAGGAGGTCGGTGTCGGCGCCGTGCCAGGCCGCCGAGCGCACCAGCGGGTGCCGGAACCGCACCGGGGTGCCCAGCCTGATCAGTCCGACGGCCTCGGCCGCCGCCGCCGCGTCGGGCCCGATGCCCAGCAGGCGCAGCGCCCGCCGGAGCAGCAGTTCGTCGCCGACCGGCTCGATGGCCGCGAGCAGCAGGAGGGTGCGGGTCTCTGCGGGCAGCCCGTCGATGCGCCGGCGGAAGCCCTCCTCGACCCGGGTCGCCAACGGGGCGACGCCGTGTCCGCCGAAGCCGAAGGCCAGTTCCGCCGGCGACAGGCCCTGCGGCAGTTCGAGCAGAGCGAGCGGGTTCCCCCCGGTCTCGGCGACGATCCGGTCCCGTACCCGCGGGTCGATCGGCCCGGGCAGCGCCGAGTCGAGCAGGGCCCGGGCGTCCGCGTCGGCCAGCCCGCGCAACGGGAGGTCCGGCAGGCCGGAGAGGCGCTCCTCCCCGGTGACCCGCTCGGCGAACACCAGCGCCACCGATTCGGCGTCCAGCCGGCGGCCGACGAACCCCAGGATCCGGAAGGACATCAGGTCCAGCCACTGCGCGTCGTCGACCAGGCAGACCAGCGGGGTCTCGGCCGCCGCCTCGGCGAGCAGGCCGAGGACGGCCATCCCGACCAGCAGCAACTCGGGCGCGGGCCCGGCACTGAGGCCGAAGGCGACCCGGAGCGCGTCCTGCTGCACCTGCGGCAGCCGGTCGAGGTGCGACAGCAGCGGAGCACACAGGCGTTGCAGGCCCGAGTACGCGAAGTCCGACTCGGCTTCGGTGCCGACCGTGCGCACGATCTGCATCCCCGGCATCCGGCGCACCTGCGCGGCCAGGTGGTCGAGCAGCGCGGACTTCCCGATCCCCGCTTCGCCACGCAGCACCAGCACTCGGCTCCGCCCGTCGCGCACCTCGCGCAGCAGGACGCCCAGGGCATCCAATTCGCGCTGTCGTCCGAGCAGTCGGCGCTTCGTTTCCCGCCCCATTGCTTCCTCCGCCGCCCGCCCCCTTCCGGAGACGCTTCGCCCCCATCCTACGGACATCCCGCAGCGCTCGAAATCATCCGACTCGACGTCAGGTGGGCACTGCCCCGGCGCCAGTCCCCCAGCGTCCGCCGGCGCGGCAGCTCATCGGGTCCTCGCGGTAACGGCACCTGCGGGCAGGACGGCCAAGGCGAGTACGCCGCTGGTGAGGGCGAGGGCGGGGTGGCTGGTGGCGTCGTCCTGGGCGGCGAGTCGTCGAACCGCTGTGCGTCTCTGCTGCGCACCCGGGTCGAGACGGTCCCGCACGACCAACAGCCGGCGTTGGTGTCGACCAGCCAGAGAAACCTTCGGGTGCAGGGGTCGGCGTGAGAGCGTCAGGCCGGGCCGGTGGCAGTCGTCGATCAAGTGCGGGCGAGGCTCGAATTCCGCCGCTCCACGGCCGGTTCAGGGTCGCTGCCGTCCGGGCGTCCTGACAGCGCCGGTCGGTTAACAGCCTGAAAAGTCAAGGGACTTGGCCCGCCCCAGTGGCAGGCCTGAGCCCGGACACACTCCGCCCGTGGTCGGGCTCGGCGCGACCGGCAGCAGCGTGGTCGTCTCAGTCGCCATTGGCGGCTAGGGGGATGCGCAGGCTGACCCGGTATCCGCCTTCGGGGGTCGGGCCGGATTCGAGGGTGCCGTGCAGGATCTCGGCGCGTTCGCGCAGGCCGATCAGTCCCTGGTGGGAGCCGGGCAGAGCCAGCGACGGGCGGGCCGGGACTCCGTTGGTGACGGTCACTCCGACGTCCGCACCGTCGTGCCAGAGTTCGACGGTGGCGGTGGCGCCAGGGGCGTGCTTGCGGGCGTTGGTCAGCGCCTCCTGGACGGTCCGGTAGACGGCCCGCTGGGCGGGTGCGCCGAGGGCGGGTGGCAGTCCGCCGGTCAGCCGGGTTTCGATGCCGCTGGAGTCCACGAGCCGGTGCAGGTCGGCCAGGGTCGGCTGGGGGGTCAGTTCGGTGTCGCGGCCGCCGGAGGCGCGCAGCAGTCTGACCATGGTGCGCAGTTCGTCGAGCGTGGTGACGCTCAGGGAGCGGATGGTGCGGGCGGCGTCCTTGGCGTCCGCGTCCTTGGTGGAGACCTGGAGCGCCCCGGCGCGTACGGCGATCAGGCTGACCTGGTGGGAGACCACGTCGTGCATCTCGCGGGCGAGTTGGGCGCGTTCGCGGGCCAGGACGGTCTGGGCGTGCAGGATCCGTTCGTGTTCCCTGGCCTCTTCGGTCTCGATCATCTGCCGTTCCAGGTCGCGGCGGGTCTGGACGAGTTGCCCGAACAGGACGGCGGCGGCCGCGGTGGCCAGGCTGTAGACGAAGGTGACCAGGGTGAAGGTGCGGCTGACCTCGAACGGACCGCCGAGCGACCAGGGGATGATGCTGGCGAGCGCGGTGCCGAGGGCGCAGAGCGCGAGCAGTCGGCGGTTGCGGGAGCGCTCGGCCAGGGTGAACAGCGCCACGAGGGGCGCGAGCGCGATGTCGTCCTGGGTGAAGGCGATCGGCAGGGTGAGCAGCAGGACAGCGAGGGGGAACCTGCGACGCAGTGCCAGCGCGGCGCAGGCGAGCCCGGCCAGGGCCAGGTCGAACGGCGCCGGGTCCTCCGTGAGGTTCAGCCAGCTGTCGATGCCCGCCGCCACGACCAGGGTGCCGTCCACGACGGGAGCGGGCACCCGGGCCCACAGTGTGCGGGCCCGCCCGGTCGCGGGCGCTTGCGGTCGGAGCCCGTCGGCCGCCGCGCGGGTCACCGTGGCCTCCTGGTCCGTCATCGCCTCCCTGTTCATCCGTACTGCCTCGCCTTCGCTCTGTTCCTTCTTTGCCGCCTGGCCCCAGGTCGTGGTCCCCGAGGCGGCCGCCCGACCGGTGCGGCCCGGCTGCGTCGGTCCGCGACCGCTTCCGACCCGTTCCGTCGGGGCCGACCTTAATGCCTGGGTGCCGACGCGGCGGGGGCCGGGCGGCAGCTCCGGCCACCCGGCGGGGTGTTCTCATCCGGTCGGCAGGGGGCGCCCGCCGGCCCCGAGGGTGTTCCGCCGGTCGGCGGGGGTGTTCCCGGCGGTCGGCGGAGTGACCGGAAGCGGATCCTCCGGTGGGATGGGGACGGTCGACCTCGACACGCGTCGGCGGCCCGCGGCAGCTGCGCCCGTCCGGGCCGTGCCCGGCATGTACTGAAGACCGACGGACACCCGTTCGCCCGGCGGGGCGGCGGGTGTCACCTCTGTTCCCCCTCGGAAGCGGACCTTGCCTTGTTGATCCCTGTCCTGATCGTGATCACCGCGGTGGTGGCCGGCTGGTCGCTCGTCGCCGGACGG
The DNA here is from genome assembly GCF_040655255.1 of Kitasatospora sp. NPDC050463. Taxonomy (NCBI): domain Bacteria; kingdom Bacillati; phylum Actinomycetota; class Actinomycetes; order Kitasatosporales; family Streptomycetaceae; genus Kitasatospora; species Kitasatospora sp. NPDC050463. The sequence continues at coordinate 1,478 of NZ_JBFAJO010000116.1, read as the reverse complement.
CTGGAACGCCGGCACGTACGGGCGCCGCTGGTGCTGGTGCTCGCGGGCGTGGTCACCGGCCTGTTCACGCACAGTGAGATCGCCGCCGCCCTGAACTCCGAGGTCGCCCAGCGGGTGGCGGAGATCATCCTGGCGGTGCTGCTGTTCGTGGACGCCACCGAGCTGCGCGGCGGGCGGCTGTTCGGCCGGGACCCGCGCTCGGCCGCCCGGGTCCTGCTGGTGGCCCTGCCGCTGAGCCTCGGCGCGACGGTCCTGCTCGGCGGCCTGCTGCTGCCCGAACTGCCGTTCGCGGTGCTGCTGCTGATCGCCTGCGTCATCATCCCGACCGACTTCGCCCCGGCCGAGATCCTGGTCCGCGACCGGCGGATCCCGGCGCGGGTGCGCAGCGTGCTCAACGTGGAGAGCGGCTACAACGACGGCATCGTGTCGCCGATCTTCCTGTTCGCGCTGGTGCTGGCCGGGTCGACGACCGAGAAGCGCACACCGCTGGAGGCGCTGGGTACCACCGTGCCGTTCGCCGTCAAGGCGCTGGTGGTCGGTGCGTTGGTGGGTGCGCTGCTCGCCTGGCTGATGAACCTCGCCCAGCGCGCGCACTGGATGACCGACCAGTCCCGGCGGATCATGGTGCTGATCGTGCCGCTGCTGGCCTACACCTCGACCACCGCCGTGCACGGCAACGGCTTCGTCGCCTCGTTCGTGGCCGGTGTCGCCTTCCGGTACGTCCGGCGGGCGCCGGAGCGCCACGGCGGCGCCGCGCCGGTCGGCTCGGACTTCCAGCTGATCGAGGACACCAACGCCATGATGACCATGGTGATGTGGTTCTTCTTCGGCAACGCGGTGGTGCTGACGTTCAGCCTCGGCCTCGACTGGTCGGTGCTGGTGCTGTGCGTGGCGGCGCTCACCGTGCTGCGGATCGTGCCGGTGCTGCTGTCCTTGCTCGGCTCCCGGTTCAGCGGGCGCGAGCGGCTGATGGTCGGCGCGCTCGGACCGCGCGGCACCACCTCGATCGTGTTCGGCCTGCTCGCCTTCAACGCCCTCCCGGACGGACCGGGCGCCAACACCGCGCTCGACGCGATGGTCCTCGTCGTGCTCGGCAGCATCCTGTTGCACGGCGGCGGGTCGATGGCCATCGCCCGCGTGCTGCGCGGCAAGGCGCAGGACCGCAAGGACACGGGAGCGGACAGCGAGCCCGCAATGGATGCGACGGACAAGGGGGCACACGGAACCGCCGCGGCCTTCGGAGGCGTGGGGGCCGGGCCAGGGCTTCCGGTCGCGCCGGAGGCATGACCCCGGCGGCCGTCGGCGGACCCGGACCGCGAGTGACCGGCCGCGTCCTGCCCTCACGGGTCCGCCGTTCACTCCCGGTCCGGGCCGCCCAGCAGGCCCGCGCGCTGGGCGAGCAGCGCGGCCTGCACCCGCCCGCCGACCCGCAGCTTGGTGAGGATCGCGCTGACGTGGTCCTTCACGGTGCCCGTTCC